>PEVQ01000022.1 GCA_002780205.1 Elusimicrobia bacterium CG06_land_8_20_14_3_00_38_11 | reverse complement strand
CGGTTACAGATGGAACAGAATCATTTTCTCTATGTGGAAAAACAATACTGTGTATGATGAAAATGTTCTGCTGGCTAATTTCGCCAAACAGTCAATAGCGGCTGATTTGTCAAAGAACTTAAAGTTTTTTCCCGCTGCCGCTTGACATAGTGTGTCCACAGAATGTCACAGAACTTCACTGAAATTACTGTTATTTCTTTGTATAAAAATTCTGTGTTTTTCTGTGTCATTCTGTGGCTTTTAATTTTTAATTGCCCCTTAGTTAGTTCTATGTTCCGTTTTTGAGTCCTTATCAAGTTCGTCCACAAAATTTAACTGTAAGTCCGAAAGCGTTGATGTTATAAATTTATTTTCTTCAGCGGTAAGGTTGCCTTTTGTTTTCTCAACAAGCATTTCAATTATATCTATTGAGACCTTTGCCTGCTCAAGATTTTTTTCGGTTTTGTTGGTTATAGGATTGGATATTTTTCCCAGCTGCTGCATTGCCGCTGCAGAAAGTGAGAACACCAGAGACAAAAAATATTCATTTATTTTTTCCTGTTCAGCCATTTTTTCCTCCCAATCGCTGATTACTGCTGATTTGAGGGCGAATAAATTCGCCCCTACAACGCGGATTTACGCTGATAATCTGCGGACATCTGCAGTTACTTATCTGCGGACATCTGCGTTGCCTTTTTCAATCGCAATAAAACCCTGTCTTTTCCCAAAAGTTCCAACATCTCAAAAAGCGAAGGTCCTTCTGTTCTTCCGGAAACCGCAACTCGTATGGGATGAAAAACTTGTGATGTTTTCAGCGAATTAACTTCGGCGTATTTTCTCGTCTCTATTTCAATTTCCTTCGCAGTAAAATTTTTTATTTTAGAATATATCTCGGAAATATCGGTAAGTACGCCGTCTTTTTTAAGAACTTTGTTTACTGCTTGCTCGTCGTAAATAATATCATTTTTCAGGAAAAAGTCAATAAGATGCGGAATATCGGATAAAAGTTTTATTTTGTCATGCTCTAACGAAATGCACTTTTCTAAAAATTCAAAATCTTTCGTATCAAATCCCGCTTTTTGTAAAAACGGAATTGACAGACGGGCAAGTTCCTCAACCGGCATTTTTCTGATGTATTCGCCGTTCATCCATAAAAGTTTTTGTGCGTCAAAAATTGCGCCGGATTTTCCACATCTTTCCAGCGAGAACTTTTCAATTAATTCGTTAATCTCAAAAATCTGCTGACTATCCTCTGTGGACCAACCGAGCAACGCAATATAATTTAACAGAGCGGAGGGCAGGTAGCCCTTATCCCTATAATCCTCAACGGCAACATCGGACTGACGCTTGCTCAATTTGGATTTATCGGGATTAAGTAAAAGCGGGAGGTGCGCGAATTGCGGCGGTGTCCAACCAAAATACCTGTACAAAATTACATGTTTCGCAGTTGACGAAAGCCACTCCTCGCCTCTGATAACATGACTTATTCCTATTAAATGGTCATCCACAACATTTGCAAGATGATATGTGGGATAACCATCCGATTTTAATATAATTTGGTCGTCAATTAAAGAACTGTGAAATTTTATTTCGCCGCGGATAATATCGTTGAATTTTATCTCATCCTGCGGAATGTTCATTCTTACTGTAAAAGGTTTTTCTTTGGAGAGTTTTTCAGAATCACTTTTTGAAAGTTTTTTACAAAGGCCGTCGTATTTCGGCGGTTGCCTTTTGGCAATTTGCAACTTTCTCATCTCATCAAGCCGCTCATGTGTGCAAAAACATCTGTATGCCAAGTCCTTTTCTAAAAGTTCTTTTACATATTTTTTGTAAATATCAAGCCGTTCAGATTGTATCACCGGCTGTTCGTCATAATCAATGCCGCACCATTTCAATATCTCAAAAAGTTTTTCAATCGCACCGCTAACCATGCGGGTTCTGTCCGTGTCTTCTATGCGAATTAAAAACTTACCACCGTTGTGTCTGGCAAATAAATAATTATATAAAGCGGTTCTCAAGCCGCCTACATGCAAAAAACCCGTCGGTGACGGTGCGAATCTAACTCTAATCATCAGTAAATCACCTTGTTAAGCGGATATTCAATAATTCCTTCGGCGCCGGCGCGTTTTAATTCCGGTATAATTTTTTTGACAGTTTTTTCCTCTATGATGACTTCAATTGCTATCCAGCCGGGAATTGTAAGCCGTGAAATTGTCGGTCTTTTAAGCGCCGGAAGTATGTTCATAATTTTGGCGAGATTTTTCTCTTTAAGATTCATTTTGAGCCCGACCATACCGAATGATTCAAGTGCGCCTTTTAAGAGTATTGCCAGATTTTCAATCTTTTTTTTCTTCCAGTTATTTTTGACAGAATTTTTATTTGCAATAAGACGGGTCGTAGATGTTAAAACTTCATCAATAATTTTTAGGTTATTAGCACGAAGCGACGAGCCGGTCTCTGTAAGTTCAACTATCGCATCTACAATGGAAGGGGTTTTCGCTTCAGTTGCTCCCCAAGAGAATTCAACCTCGGCTTTCACTTTATTTTTTAACAGATATTTTTTAACGACATTTACAAGTTCCGTCGCAATTCTTTTTCCCTGAAGATTTTTCACAGAAGAAATTTTTGAATCCTTCGGCACCGCCAAAACCCATCTCACAGGACGGAAACCGCTTTTTGCATACAAAAGTTCGCAAACTTCTCGGACATCGGCACCCGACTCGCAAATCCAATCGTAGCCGGTAATACCTGCATCAAACGCGCCGTCCTCAACATATTTCGCCATCTCCTGCGAGCGAACAAGCATAATTTCAAGTTCCTCGTCGTCAGATGACGGAAAATATGAACGCTCGGATGCATATATTTTTATACCCGCCTTCTTAAAAAGTTCAAATGTTGATTCCTGCAAACTCCCTTTCGGCAGTCCAATTTTAAGTTTGTTCATTTCTTGCCTCCAAAAATTCAAAATTTGTCAAATTATTATGAGAGCGTTGAAAAACCTTACCGCAGAGACACAGAGAACACAGAGATAAATACAGAGATTTTATTTCTTGTCGGTGTCTTCGGCACCTGTCCCGATTTATCGGGACGAACTTTATGTTTCTCTCTGCGACTCTGCGGTTCATATTTTTATTCACCGCAGAGAGCACAGAGAACGCAGAGAAAACCTTAAAAATTATTCTTTGACTTCCTCTCTTTTTATCTCTCCGACTCTGCGGTTCAATGACTTTTTCAACAGTATCATTATACAAAACAATTAAAAAAATTGCAAATAAAAATGTTAGTTACTACTCAGAGCGGAATATACTTTACATTGGTGAAGCACTTCGTCTGTCACCCTGAGTGGAACGAAGGGTCTCGCATTTTAACATCGAGATTCTTCGCCTTCGGCTCAGAATGACATCCTTTTCATGTAAAGTATTTTATGCTCCCCTTAGTTATATCGTAAAGTTAATTATGAAAAGGGTTGATACGATGTAAATCAAAGGATGGTTTTATTCGGCTTTATCACAAAACCTCTAATAAAGATAAAGCGAATTTTTTATCAAACATTCTTTTGGCTTTAACATTTTTAATTTCAAGAATGACCGCTTCAACTATCAGGAAAACTTCCATTTTATTTCTTAAACAGCCGACACGGGTAAATTTTCCTCTTCCGATTGCCGAATGCAGATGAATTTTCGGCTGATTTTTCTGTTGAAAAATAGTCCCGATACCTACGATTTCAGACGGGCCTGGAAAACTCTGCCAAAAAGGTTTTGCGGGAATTACAGCTTTAATAGGGCCGCAGACAGCTTTATTTTTATGAATTGCACCGATAACAAAAAAAATTCCGGATTTAATGTTTTCTTTTCTTGCAATTTTTTCTAAACACAACAAAAGGTCATCACCGTTTTCTATTTTTGCAACTATTGCTTTGCCGATATTGCCGACTGTGTATTTCATTTTAATTGTTAGAAGCAGGTTTACCCACCTTTACCTTATTATCTTTTTTTTCGCAATAGGGACCAGATTTATTTCTCCACGCTTCGGCATATCCGGATTTTATCCAATCAAGCGCCGCCTGTTGTATTCCGACATCATAGCCCAGTTTTTGAGAGAGAAACCACTTGTGTTTTTCAATTTCGGCTTTTTGTATTTCAAAATCCGCCTTCATCTTTTCAGCACGCCATCTTTTTGAGTGATTCTGAAACCAGTCATTTAAGGCAAAATCAATCCCCACATCGCGGCATGCCTTTTCTGACAGAAACCACTTGTGCGTCAAAACAGCATTAATCTCATCCAGCGACAATTCATCTAATCTCGGATTTTTTTCCATAAAAATTTTCGCTCCGCTCACCCCCAATTCCCGACCCTGAAGGGTCGGCTACAAGTCGGGGCTACATTATGGTGTGATGCTTCGGGTTTGGACAGGCGGACTGAAGTCCGCCTAAACCCTCGCATCTTTTTTTAAACTTTTCCGTTGAAGACAGTAAGCAAAATAGCGCAAAACGACAAAACAAAAGTTATCACATATATCAAAAGCACTATTTCCTTGTGCGTCCAACCGGTATTCAAAAGACGATGATGAAAATGTTCTTTATCCGCCGACATTATATTTCTTTTATTTTTGAATCGCCTTAAAATTGAAAATGCAACATCCAATACTGGAAGCGCTACAACCGTTATAGGAATAAAAAGCGCAACCACAGCGGTTGTTTTCAAAGTTCCTATAACGCTTATTGCACCGAGCATAAAACCCAAAAATTGGCTGCCGCTATCACCCATAAAAATTTTTGCGGGGTGAAAATTATGATATAAAAAACCGATACACGCGCCGGCAAGTGCAGCACACAGAATTGCCGCAAGTTTTAACTGTTTTGAAAAAAGAATGATTTTTGTGTCGCTCTGTAAAATCGCAACAATTAAAAATGTTGATGCCGCGATTGCTACCACACCCGCGGCAAGTCCGTCAAGACCGTCAATAAGATTTATGGTATTCATAAAACCGATAAGCCAGAAAATAGTTATAACTTGGCTTACCAAAATCGGGAAATTAAGGTATCTTCCGAAAAACGGAAGATTCAATCCGGATATATTAACGCCGTAACTTATAACGGACAATGCCACTATTATCTGAATTAAAAATTTTACGACCGGCGACACGCTCTTTTTATCGTCAAAAAGACCGAGAATAAAAATAACGGTTCCGCCGACAAGAATTCCGGTAAGTTGTTTATCAATTGAAAGAATACTTTCAAGTTCACCCCTAACAAATACTTTATAACGAAATGCAAGTAATGTTTGAAACCGCCCAAAAAAATAGAGACATAAAATGCCGGTTATAAAACCTAAAAATATGGATATTCCTCCCCAACGCGGCATAATGCTTGAGTGAATTTTTCTACTGTCGGGTTTATCCATTACATCAAACTTTTTCGCAAGCCATTTGGCGATAGGAGTAGTTGCGAAAGAAACAAATAATGCAACGGCAAAAGCAGTCAAATAGATATAATTCATAAATTATCTTAACCTATTTTTATATAATGGAAATTTTTTGCAGAGCAATTTCACTTTTTCTTTTATTTTTTTCAACGATAAGTCGCTATCCTTGTGTTTTACCGCCTCAGTAATAAAATCCGCTATCAGTTGCATTTCCTTTTCTTTCATTCCACGGGTTGTAACAGCAGGTGTTCCAAGCCGGATCCCGGATGTTATAAACGGTTTTTGGGTATCGTAAGGAATTGAATTTTTATTAACGGTTATTCCCGCCTTATCAAGGGCTTTCTCAACCTCAATGCCGGTAAGTTTTTTAGGACTTAAATCAACAAGTAAAAGATGGGAATCTGTGCCGCCGGAAACAATTTTGAAACCATTTTTCTGCAATGCCCCGGAAAGTTTTTTTGCATTTTTTAGAATCTGGGATTGATATTTTTTGAAAGACGGTTTTAATGCTTCGCCGAATGCGACTGCTTTTGCGGCTATCACGTGCATCAGAGGTCCTCCCTGTGTTCCGGGAAAAACTGTCCTGTCTATAACAGAAGCATATTTTTCCTTGCACATAATCATTCCGCCACGAGGACCTCTTAATGTTTTGTGAGTTGTTGTCGTTACAAAATCGGCATAAGGAACGGGGGAAGGATATAACCCGACGGCAATCATACCCGCATAATGGGCAATGTCCGCCATTAAATAAGCACCGATTTCATCGCAAATATCCCTGAATTTCTTCCAATCTATAACTCTTGAATATGCGGAAGTTCCGGCAACAATCAATTTAGGT
>PEVQ01000171.1:2647-5011 GCA_002780205.1 Elusimicrobia bacterium CG06_land_8_20_14_3_00_38_11 | reverse complement strand
TGAGCTTAGGGTTTTGAAGGGTGCGGGAAAGGGCGTTATGAATCTGCTTGACATATTGAAAGAGGATCCTATCTACGGCGGCCGTCTGAAAAATCTGAAATCAAAAGAGATGGGATATGAGAGAAGAAAATTTCAGTTGATAATTGAACTCGGAAGAAAAACATACCGTCTGTATTTTCAGAAGAAAATCACCGACCAGGAACTTCTTGCTATTTGTAAAAAACTTCGTGCTGTTGACAGTCAGTCAAAAATTTTTCACGGCACCGAAAGAAGATTTAAAAAACGGGGGTAAAAATGAATTCGTTGATTATTGCGGTATGCGGGATTCTTGCTTTAATTATTGGTTACAGATTTTACGGCAATGTTATTGAAAAATTGTGGGATATTGATAAGTCCAGAAAAACACCGGCAGTTGCTCAATACGATGGAATTGATTATGTTCCTGCAAAACACTGGTTGATTCTCTTTGGCCACCATTTTTCATCAATTGCCGGTGCAGGTCCCATCATAGGACCTGTTCTTGCAGTTGTTTTATGGGGATGGTTTCCTGCATTTTTATGGCTGGTTATTGGCACGGTTTTCATTGGTGCTGTTCATGATTTTTGCTCTCTTGTTGCATCATTAAGGAACAAAGGAAAATCCATTGCAGATATCGCCGAGACGGTTATGGGAAAAAAAGTGAAACTGTTTTTTGCGCTCTTTTTATGGATGGCACTGGTTCTGGTTGTGGCCGTTTTTGCTGCCTCAACCGCCACAACACTCGTTCAAGAACCAAGAATTGTCGTTCCTACTTTTGGATTGATATTTCTTGCTGTTTTTGTTGGATTTATGATTTACAGATTGAAGGTGAATCTGGTGCTCTCAACCGGCATTGGTGTTGCAGGACTTGTAATTCTTTTAATCGCCGGTTTTAATTTTCCCGTTTCAGTTACTAATCTGAATTTCTGGCTCGTTGTTCTTCTGGTCTATGCATTTATCGCGTCTACTCTGCCTGTCCATATTTTGCTTCAGCCACGGGATTACCTTTCTACTTTTATACTTTTTTTTGGTTTGGGTTTCGGTTACATCGGGTTATTTATTACAAGACCTGTAATGCACACACCCGCGTTTATTTCTTGGAACACATCCACGGGAATGTTATGGCCAATGATGTTTGTTTTTATTGCCTGCGGTGCTATCTCTGGATTCCATTCATTGATTTCTTCAGGGACAACCTCAAAACAAATTTCAAATGAGAAGGACGCTAAAAAAATTGGATATGGTGCAATGGTTTTAGAAGGTGTGCTTGCGCTTATGACTTTGCTCGCTGTAAGTGCCGGACTCTACTGGAATAAAGAAACCGGACCTGCCGGGTTGGTGTATCCTGAACTGATTAAATCAGGCGACTGGATTGGCACCTTTGCCGCTGGCTACGGTGAAATAACAAAACCACTTTTAGGTGCAACCTTTGGCAAACTGGTGGCAATCATTACCCTGAACGCATTTGTGATAACAACCCTTGATACTGCCACGAGAATTACCCGTTATATTTCAGAAGAACTTTTTGGCGATGGGTTGAAAATCAGTGTCTTTAAGAATAGATATTTTTCAACCCTGATTGTTATTGTCTGTGCGGGGTATTTAGCATTTGGAAACTGGAAAGCAATCTGGCCCATCTTCGGCGCTTCAAACCAACTCGTTGCCGCACTTGTATTGATTGTTATTACAAATTATCTGTTAAGTAAAAAGAAGCCGATTAAATATACCGTTTTTCCTGCAATTTTTATGTTATTGACGACAGTATACGCGATTGTTTATTTAACGATTAATTTTTTTAAAAAAGAAAATTACCTGTTGACATCCATTGGAACCATACTTCTCTTTTTGGCTGTTTTTGTCGTTATTGAAGGGATAAAGTCATTCAGAAAATATAAATATGAAAAAAATTAAATTGTTTTTATTACTGGTATTCTCTTCTACTTGGTTATTTTCACAGGAAAAATTTCCCAAGTATTCAGATGTCCAGGTTCCGCCGAAAGAAGCGCAATTCTGGGAAAAACTTCCCAATAGTTTTGTGAAATGCGAACTTTGTCCGTGGAGATGTACAATCGCTCCGAAGCAGAGAGGACTGTGCAGAACGCGAGAAAACATAAACGGCAAACTTTACGCGCTAACTTATGCCCGTCCCTGCACAATCAATGTTGACCCCATAGAAAAAAAACCATTTTTTCATGTTCTTCCCGGCAAGAACGCATTTTCTATTGCAGTTGCCGGATGCAATGTCGGCTGTAAGTTCTGTCAGAACTGGCAGATTTCAAAAATTGCACCGGATGAAAGCATCATAAACAAACAAAATATCCCTTGATTTTTAACTCTCCAAAAGAT
>PEVQ01000171.1:1796-2633 GCA_002780205.1 Elusimicrobia bacterium CG06_land_8_20_14_3_00_38_11 | reverse complement strand
GAAAAACAAATCTAAAATTAAAACGAGAAAGCGTTGGACTCTTGAAAGTTCCTGTGAGAATTTGGTGCAAAGGATAATTTTACTGCGTGTAATAAAAAATACGACACTATGTGTTAAAGACCGCAGAATTCTTACTAATAACCAGAAACAACTCGTTAAAGAAGCATTAGAAAGACATCGGGAGTTGTGTATGAGACAAGGTAAATTTTTGCAAAGAACCTGTGTGAAAGAGAACATGGAACTTGCATCTTTTTTCGAGTTTAGAGTAAAAGAAGGTATTAAACTTGCGGAACAAAAACTGACCGCTAAAAGTTACTGTAGTGATTGTGTTTTTGAGAACAAAAATGAGCATGAAATAGAATACGCTTGTTTAAAAGGACACGATTGTACTGAATATAACATCTATAAATGTAAGGATTTCAAAAGTTCAGGTGATACATCTGAAGATATATCAATGGAAAAGGAAAACGGATGTAAAGAACTAATTGTTTTAGAACCAATGAGAAACGAAAATATACCAGTTAATTTTTTTGTTAGTAATGGCAGAATAAAATATGAATTAAAAGGTTGGCTTGCTAAAATAATGGGTGGGGTACAGAAGAAAAAAATTAAAAGATGAAAAATAAACTGAAAAGACAAAAACTATTGATTAGTTATTGTGGGATAGTTTGTTCTCTCTGCCCTTTGTATAGGGGAAAATATAAGGAAAAGAAATGTTTTGGCTGTAAAACCCTTGATGAATGTAATATCGTAAAGTGCGCCAAAAAGAAAAAGATAAAGTATTGTTTTTATTGTGCTCAATTTCCGTGCCGACTTTATAGAAAAGGGTTCCAATGG
>PEVQ01000171.1:0-1779 GCA_002780205.1 Elusimicrobia bacterium CG06_land_8_20_14_3_00_38_11 | reverse complement strand
TTGGAATTGCTAAAAAACTTAAAAAAAATCCAAAAAGAAATAAATAATGAGATATGAAAATAGAACAGTATCAGTTTGGTGAAATAGTTGTTAACTCTAAAACTTACACTTCAGATATTATTATCTATCCTGATAGAGTTGAATCCAATTGGTGGCGAAAAGAAGGACATAAATTGCAGGTGGTTGATATGGTTGATGTATTAGAGTTTCATCCTGAAGTAATTATTATAGGCACTGGCGCAAGTGATATGATGAGTGTTGATAGCGAAGTAAAGGAGAGTGCCAGAGTAAAAAGTATTGAGTTAATAATCCTGCCAACAAATGTTGCAGTAAAAAAATTTAATGAGCGCTTACATCAAAAGAAAAAACCTGTCGGATGCTTTCATCTAACCTGTTGAAAATGAAAAACATTCTTCTTACCGGTAATCCAGGTATTGGGAAAACAACAATAATTAAAAAGATTGTATCCAGAATTGATTCTGCAGGTGGATTTCTCACAGAAGAAATTAGAAAAAATAATATCCGCAAGGGGTTTAAGATTGTAACTCTTGACGGTAAAGAAGGGGTTCTTGCCAGTTGTGATATAAAAACCGACTACCGGGTTGGCAAATACTATGTGAATATTGCTGACCTTGAAAACATTGCAGGGAAATCAATTGAACATTGTGTATCAGATAAAAACATAGAATTTATTGTGATAGATGAAATTGGAAAAATGGAACTTTTTTCTCAACGATTTCAGAAAGCAGTAATTTCTGCACTTAACAGTCAAAAGAAAGTCATTGGCACAATTAAAGAAAAGCCGAATACTTTTACTGATGAAATTAAAAAAAGACAGGATGTTAAAGTTATCTATGTAACAATTGAGAACAGGGACGCAATTGTAGATAAGATTCTTACAGATATAAAAGAGAATTGTGGGAACAAACTGGGAATGACATTGTGAAAAAATACACCTTCAACCTTATATGCAGTCATCCCGACAAAAAATGCAAATACCGTCGGATTGAAAGGTATATGCCCTTCTGCTCTGATTACAGGAAAAAGATTAAGTGCGATAACGCGGTATCTGAGAAAACATTGACAAAAGGTAAATAATATGTATAATTTTTACAGGTAGGAATTTTTATGATGAGCGAAATTGGTATAACGGCAGGGAAAATTTGGCATTATCTTGACAAAAACGGCGAAGTGACGGCACTGAAACTTAAATCTGCATTGGGCATTACTAACACGGTTCTTTATATGGGAATCGGGTGGTTAGCACGCGAAGGAAAAATTAGTGTTGTTGAATACGCAAAGGGCTATAAAATTTTACTAAAAAAATAATTCAGTGAATAATGCGGGCAAATGAAACCCGCGGTTGATATTCGCTATAGTCGAGGGTTCTTTGAAACAGTTTAAGCCCGAATTGTTGTAAATATGCTTGGTATTAAATTGGTATTACAAACCGACAAAAAGACACTTTTAGATACTACTCAATACCAATAGATACTAAATGACAAAAAGTCAATTTTATTATCGGTAAATTAAGTAAAAATAACAGTTGAGACGAAATAATTCAGGCGTAGCTCAATGGTGGAGCATCCGGCTGTTAACCGGAGGGTTGTAGGTTCGAATCCTACCGCCTGAGTCTACTTTTTTTGAGTCCACAACCTAAGACCAAAAAAAGTGATTCCGAGTTTTTTGCGAGGAATAATCCGATTTTACCGACGATTAATATCGGTTTTTTTAATTATAAAATTATAATGAGAGCGTTGAAAAGCCCTGTCACAGAGG
>PEVQ01000273.1 GCA_002780205.1 Elusimicrobia bacterium CG06_land_8_20_14_3_00_38_11 | reverse complement strand
CCGTAGCCAAGACACTTTGCGTGTCTTAGGGTTTTTCACCTCCTTGTTCGGCTGAGATTGAGGGATTATATTCAAATAACTCCATCTTTTGTAATTATATTAAAATAACAAAAACTTGTCAAGTAAAAAATTACTTTTTGAAATTTTTTTTATCTGGGGTTGGCAAGCGGCGGTTGCTGTTGCATTCCCGTTAACGCGTTAAGCCGTGCATCGGAAATATTTTTATAAATTGTCGCGGGATGGAAACTTCCGACGGTCTGATAATATGAAATCGCCGACTGAACATCGCCCGTCGCTTCATAACACCTCGCTAATCCCAATTGCGCTTCCGGAACTAAATAATGTGCGGGGTATTCATCGGTTAATTGTTTGTATGAAGAAATCGCTTCCTGATATTTAGCAGCCGCTTCCTGTGACACTCCGATGCCGAAAATGAGCATCGCCCCCATGTCCTCTTTTTCCCTTAGAAGAGGAAGTGCGTTTTGATACTGTTTTATTGCTTCGTCATAATTTTTTTTAAGATACAGTGACTCGGCTTTGTAAAAATTTGCGTATCCGCCCTGAATACCGGCGGGGTGCGATTGTAAAATTTGGTCGCACAATTGGATTGTCTGGTCAACATATCCCGCCCTTAAATACATCGCCGCAAATCCCACTTGTTCGTCGGCAAGAAGTGATGCTTTTTTCATCCTGTTTGCTGTGAGCAAAGTTATTGCTATGATAATTACAATACCCGCTGCGGAAGCGAGGACAGTTTCCTTGTGCGATTTTACGAAAGGAATCGCTTTCTCAACAAAATTTCTCAGCGGGTCATGTCTCAGTTCCTCTTTTACCCATTGTCTCGGCATAATAACTCCAATTAAAAATTACACGAAGTGTCACCCCGAACTCGTTTCGGGGTCTAAATAGATTCCGTGTCAAGCACGGAATGACAGCACGGGCGAGATTCTTCGCAGGAGCCTGCCCCGCACTCTGATGCGGGGGCTCAGAATGACATGATTAAATTTTTTGCATTTTTTTGCATTTCAGCAAAATCAGATTGAGTCAATTTCGCTTCTTTAAGGACATCTTTTATTTTTTTTTCGCTGAATAAATCTTCCGGTTTGTGGGTGTCGGTATCCATAACAAGTTTCGCGCCGATTTTTTTTGCGAATTCGGCGACATACCAGTTGCCGATTCTGTGTCCGTTTCTGGTTGTAATTTCCAAAAGAACATTATTTTTTTTTGCGACCCTGACATCTTCTTCCGTAATATATCCCGGGTGTGCAAGGATGTCGCATCTTGATAAAATCGCCGCTCTGTTTGTCCCTTTCGGCACTGCCGGCTCTACCGGTGATTCGCCGTGAACGACGACTATTTTTGCTCCGAGTTTCCTTGCCTGTTGGACCGCTTTTGAAATAAGTTCCGGAGGAATGTATGTTATTTCGCAACCGGCAATAACATTTATTTTGTAATATCTGCGTAATCCGTCCGTTATCCGTGTAATCCGCCGTATCACGAAATCCATATTTGAAAAATCAGCATGATCTGTCAATGCTATAGCATAGTATCCGGCATTTTTTGCGCGGCACACAAGTTCGCTGGGAATCAAATCACCGTCTGAAAAAAAAGTGTGAGTATGTAAATCTATCATTTTTTTGTCCTGCCCCCGGCGAGATTTGAACTCACAACAACCGGTTTAGGAAACCGATGCTCTATCCATTTGAGCTACGGGGGCGTAAAAAGCAATTAAAAATTAAAAGTGTAAAATTAAAAATGTAGGTAAAAAGATTTAGTAATAATTTTATCCACAATTTTTCATTTTTAATTGATAATTTTTAATTGCCTTTTCAGTATTTTATCAGCGAAGAAATTTCGTAACCCTTTAATTTTTCCTGCGGATTTAGAAACGAAAGTTCTATCAAAAAGCAAAGCCCCGCGACATGTCCTCCCAGTTTTTCAATTAAAGAACAGACCGCTTTTGCCGTGCCGCCCGTAGCCAGAACATCGTCAACAATCAGAACATTTTCATCTTTAACAATAGCGTCCTCGTGCATTTCTAAAATATCTGTGCCGTATTCAAGTTGATATTCCTCGCGGATGGTCTTATACGGAAGTTTCCCTTTTTTTCTTACAGGTACAAATCCGGCCCCAAGTTTTAAGGCAAGAGCCGCACCGAAAATAAATCCGCGAGATTCCATTGCGACAATTTTGTGAATCGGGGACAGTTTCCAATTCATTTTTGCCATTTGGTTGATTGCCGACTTAAATCCCTTCGGATTGATAAGAAGCGGCGTTATGTCCTTGAAAATTATTCCTGCTTTCGGAAAATCCGGAACATCTCTGATAAGTTTTTTAAGATTCATAGTCGCTACGCTCCTTACACGAATAACACATTACGAATTATTTCACGAATTTTCACGAATGAGATTCTTCGCCTTCGGCTCAGAATGACTACTTCTGTGATGTCATGCTGAGCGACCGAAGGGAGTCCCCGTGGGATGAAACGAAGCATCTCGTCTTTGCCATTATTTGTGCCTTGTTCGTGATGTTTGCCGTTATTCGTATGCCTCTATTCGTGTTCTACATTTCCTCGCTTTCCAAAAACTGCAGTTTCATTACGGCGTTTTTTATTTTTCTGAATGCCGTTGTTTCCATTTGTCTGATTCTTTCACGGGTAAGACCCATTTTTTTCCCCACTTCTTCAAGCGTATGCGGGATTTCGCCGTCCAAGCCGAACCGCAGAATTATTGCCTGTCTTTCTTTCGGCAAAAGTTTTTTGAGAACCATATCCATCTGTTTGGTGATTTTAAGATATTTGATGAGCATTGTCGGGTCATCTTTTCCGCCGTCGGAGATAACATCCGCTAGCGACACCGCCTCGTCTTCGTCAATTTTCACATCTAATGATGTAACGCTTTTTGAAAGTTCCAGATTTTCCAAAAGCCGCAGGATTTCCTCGGGAGTAAGTTTTAATTTTTTTGCGGTTTCTTTCGGCGTCGGAGGTCTGCCGAGTTTCTGCTTCAGATGTTCGTATTCTTTAAGCCATTTTCTCATTCGTGCTATAATGTGTTCCGGAATTCTTATCGTTTTAAGTTGAGAAGACACATAGCGCGAAATGTACTGTGTTATCCAGAAGTTCGCATATGTGGAAAAATAATATCCCCGTTTGATGTCAAACTTTTCAATCGCCCGCATCAGCCCGAGATTTCCTTCTTCAATTAAATCGGAAAACGGAATTCCGGGTTTGTGATATTTTCTCGCAATAGGAATTACCAAACGGAGATTTCCCTCAATCATTCTTTTTTTCGCGTTCTTGTCACCTTTGTGTATTTTTGGGATTAAAACCGCTATCTCCCTTTTTGTAATCTGAGGAATTTTTCTTATGGTTGAAAAATAAAGTTTTACCGGGTCAAGCGTAT
>PEVQ01000196.1:8121-12604 GCA_002780205.1 Elusimicrobia bacterium CG06_land_8_20_14_3_00_38_11 | reverse complement strand
ATATTGATGAACTTTTAGAATTAAAGTCGGCAATTTTGAGCAAGAAAGAAGAACTCAGAAAAAACTATAAAAAGCAGATTGAAAAAGAAAATTTTACTTTAACGGAATTATCAAAAACATTTTTTTATATTCTGGAACACTCCGGATATAATTTATCGCCGAAGTTAGAAAAAACTTTTTTTCAGGAAATTTTTTTTCGGGTAGTTGCTCGAAAAAAAATTTGGGGAATTATTCTTTCATCCAACGGAGCCGTTAAATCATTTACGGTAAAAACCGAAGAACCGGTTAAACAGGAATTTTTAGACGGTGTCAGCGAATTAATGAATAAAATGTTGTCCGGGGTAATACTATCCAAAATAAAAAATAATTTCGGCGAAATTGCGGAATTAGACATGTCCGAATATCAGAAAAAACTGGATTTTATCAAAAATAATTTTGAGATTTTTTTTAATTTTGAATCCGTAGAGGATAATATCGCATCAAAAATGAAAGGTGAGATAAAAAAAGATATTTATGAGATTGTTGACGCTTCACTAAAACCCAACAATCTCTCAGGTATACGAAAATGAACGAGAAAATAAATAATGAACCAAAAACTGAAGAAATTTGCAGGAAAGCGACCGAAGGAATTCCCGCTGGGGAAAAACTTTCTGAACTTGATATACTGAAACAATCTGTTGATGAGCAGAAAAAGAAATCGCAGGATTATTATGAGCAGCTTTTGCGATTAAAAGCTGATTTTGAAAATTACAGGAAACGCAGTGATGCAGAAAAAAAGAGGCATTTTGAAGACGGCAAAAATTCTCTTATAATAGAACTGATTGATGTTTTTGAGACGGTAAAATCGGCGAAAGGTATGATAGAAAAATCGGCAAACGGCGAATCGGTTCATCAAGGACTGCATCTTATAGAAAAGAAACTGGCAGAGATATTGAAATTGCACGAAGTAGCGGCAATTATCAGTGTAGGCGAAAAATATGATCCGCTTCTTCACGAAGTTGTGGGGGTAATAGAAAAAGATGATGCTGAAGAGGGAATGATTTTGGAGGAAATAAAGGCGGGTTATAAAATAGGCGACAAGGTTCTTAAGCCGGCGATAGTTAAAATAGCCAAAAAGCACGAATAGAAGCACGCGAATAAAGGCACACATCACGAACAAGACACAAATAACGGCAGAGACGGGATGCTTCGCTTCACTCAGCATGACACCGCAGAAGTAGTCATTCTGAGCCGAAGGCGAAGAATCTCATTCGTGAAAATTCGTGATAACATTCGTGATTAGTTATTCGTGATTTTAGGAGGAAAAAATGGGAAAAATTATTGGGATTGATTTAGGAACATCTAATTCTGCTGCTGCGATTATGGAGGGCGGAAAACCGACGATTATACCTTCTGCGGAAGGAATGACTCTCGGGGGCAAAGCGTTTCCGAGTTATGTTGCATTTACAAAAGACGGGCAATTGATAGTCGGAGAGCCGGCCCGCCGTCAGGCGATTGCAAATACCGAGGGGACGGTCAGTGCCGCAAAAAGAAAAATGGGCACCGATTACAAGTATAAAATCTACGGCAAGGAATACACTCCCCAGCAAATATCATCTTTCATCTTGCAGAAAATAAAAAAAGATGCCGAAGCGTTTTTGGGCGGCACCGTTGACAGAGCGGTTATTACTGTGCCGGCGTATTTCAACGACAATCAGCGTCAGGCGACGAAGGATGCGGGAGCAATCGCAGGGTTGAAGGTTGAGAGAATCGTAAACGAACCGACGGCGGCGTGTCTTGCTTATGGTCTTGACAAAAAAGGCAAGGATGAAAAAATTCTTGTTTTTGATTTCGGCGGCGGCACGCTTGATGTTACGATTATGGATTTTGGCGGCGGCGTCTTTGAGGTAAAGTCAACAAGCGGCGACACACAATTAGGCGGAACGGATATGGACAATGCTATAACTGATTTTATCGCATCGGAGTTCAAAAAAGAAACCGGAATTGACATAAGGAATGATAAAATGGCCGTCCAGCGTCTGAAAGAAGCCGCAGAAAAAGCAAAAATTGAACTTTCAAATGTTTTGGAAACGGACATCAATCTTCCGTTTATTACGGCTGATGCGTCGGGTCCCAAACATCTTACAATGAAAATATCCCGTGCCAAACTTGAATCCATCGTCGGTCCGATTATTGAAAGATGCCGTCATTCCGTTGAGCAAGCGCTTTCTGATGCAAAACTGATAGCCGCTGATATTAAGAGAATTATACTTGTAGGAGGCCCTACGAGAATGCCGGCGGTGCAGAAATTTGTAGAAGAATTAGTCGGCAAAAAATTGGAGAGAGGCATTGACCCGATGGAATGCGTTGCTGCCGGTGCGGCAATTCAGGCTGCTATTTTAACCGGAGAAGTGAAGGACATTCTTTTGCTTGATGTAACTCCGCTCTCATTGGGAATTGAAACCCTCGGCGGCATTATGACGAAACTTATTGACAGAAACACTACAATTCCGACGAAAAAGTCGCAGGTATTTTCAACTGCGGCAGATAATCAACCGGCAGTTACCGTAAATGTTTTGCAAGGTGAGAGGCAGATGGCATCCGACAATGTTTCGTTGGGCAGATTTGATTTGGTCGGTATTCCTCCCGCACCCCGCGGCGTTCCACAGATTGAAGTTACTTTTGATATTGATGCTAACGGTATTTTGCATGTTTCTGCAAAGGACTTGGGAACCGGTAAGGAGCAATCAATAAAAATTACGGCTCCGACGAAACTTTCTAAAGATGAAGTTGAAAAAATGGTGAAGGACGCCGAGAGATTCGCCGAAGAGGATAAAAAACACAAGGAGGAAATTGAGATTAAAAACGAAGCGGATGCCGTTGTGTATTCTGCGGAAAAGTCCCTTAAAGACCATGGTGATAAGGTTTCTGCCGATGAACGCTTGAAAATTGAGAGAGCGATATCAGATGCGAAAGAGGCGCTGAAATCAAATGACCTTGAAAAAATCAAAAAAGCGAAAGAGGAAGTTATGACGGCATCGCACAAACTTGCGGAGGAAATTTACAAGGAAGCGACAAAGAAGCAACAAACAGGGACGAGGGACGAGGGACAAGGGACGGAAGAAAAGCCGAAAGAAGAGAAGTCGGAAGAGCCGAAAAAGAAAGATGACGTCATAGACGCCGACTATAAGGAAGAAGGCAATTAAAAATGTAGAATGTAAAATGTAAATGTCATTCCGTGCTTGACACGGAATCTATGGATTTCCGATAGAGACATTCAGGAATGACTTTTACAAGTCATTTTCCATTTTTAACTTTTAATTTTTAATTGATGTTAATATGACAAAGCGCGACTACTACGAAATTTTAGGTGTAAATAAAAATGCATCTGCTGATGAAATAAAAAAGGCGTATAGAAATCTTGCGTTGCAGTTTCATCCTGACAGAGTTTCTGCCGATAAAAAAAAAGAAGCCGAAGAAAGATTTAAAGAAATTTCCGAAGCATATGCGATTTTATCCGATACCGAGAAAAGAAAACTTTACGACCAGTACGGTCACGCCGGTATTGACAACAGATATACTTCTGAGGATATTTTTAAGAATGCAGATTTTTCCGGGTTTGAGGACATTTTTCAACAAGGCGGTTTCAGCGATGTTTTCGGCGATATATTTGATATTTTTGGCGGAGGAGGATTTCGCGCAAGAACTCGGCGCAGCGGTCCTACCCGTGGCTCGGATTTAGAATACCATCTTACTATTACGCTTGAGGAAGCATATCATGGCGTAGAGAAAACTGTTGAGATTTATCACACACAAACCTGTTCTGTATGTCGCGGAAGCGGAGCAAAATCTGGTACGTCAAAAAAAACCTGTCCGACTTGTAAAGGTGCCGGCGTCGTTAGGTATTCACGCGGTTTTTTTTCGATGCAGCAAACCTGTCCAAAATGCGGCGGCAGCGGTGAAATCGTCGGCACTCCATGTCCCGAGTGTTCAGGCAGAGGGAAAGTAAAAAAACAGTCAAAGATTACCGTTAAAATTCCCGCGGGGGTTGACACAGGAAACACTATCAGGGTTAAAGGAAAAGGTGAAGCGGGTGAAAAATCCGGGCCTTCCGGCGACTTGTATATTGTTATCCGCGTGCTGCAGCATAAAATTTTTCACAGGGAAAAAGATGACATTTATGTTGAGGCGCCTGTCGGAATTGCCACCGCCGCACTTGGCGGAGAAATAACGGTTCCAACGCTTGACGGAAATGTTTCAATGAAAATTCCTTCCTCAACCGCATCGGATAAAGTATTCCGTCTGAAAGGAAAAGGAATGCCGGCAGTTAATTCATCTCATGTCGGCGACGAATATGCAAAGGTTTTAATTACGCCACCTGAAAATTTAACCACTCGCCAGAGGGAACTTTTAAAAGAGTTCGCAAAAATATCCGGCGAAAAAATAGATGAAGGATTTTTTAAGAAGATTTTCAGGTGATGTATAAAAATGAATTTGCGGAATG
>PEVQ01000196.1:0-8107 GCA_002780205.1 Elusimicrobia bacterium CG06_land_8_20_14_3_00_38_11 | reverse complement strand
GCCGTCAATGAAGCAAATTCACACAATAGCCCACCCTTCAGGGTGGGTGAGCGAAGCGAATGAGATTTTTTGTTGAAAACATAGACGGTGAAACGATTACAATAGAAGGTTCCGAAGCCCATCACATAAAAAATGTTTTAAGGAAGAAAACAGGTGATGCGGTTTTTTTATTTGACGGGAAAGGTAACGAGTATAAAGCAGAGATTGTATCAATACCTTGTAGGGGCGACTTTAGTCGCCCTGCTTCTTCTGTAAAATTAAAAATTGTTACAAAGACAAAGAAAGATACTGAACCGAAAATAAAAATTAATCTTTACCAATCAATCCCGAAATTGAAAAAATTTGATTTTATAATAGAAAAATCAACTGAACTCGGTGTTTCAAAAATAATTCCTGTAATATCTGAAAGAACACAATTTGTCATTCTGAGCCCCGCGAACAGCGGGATAAACTCCGCGAAGAATCTCAAAAAACTAAACCGCTGGCAAAAAATTGCATTATCCGCTTCAAAGCAATGCGGAAGAACGGTTGTTCCTGAAATTTGTTCTGTTACGAATTTTCAGGATGCTGTAAAATCCGTCTGTGCGGGCGAAAATCCGTCTAAATCAATTTCTTTAATCCCATGGGAATGCGAACAAAAAAACACTCTAAAAACTGTCCTTCAATCTAATTCTCTAATCTCTAATCTCTTATCTCTGAATCTCTTCATCGGCCCCGAAGGCGGATTTTCAAATTCCGAGATAGAACTTGCCTGCAAATACGGAGTAATTCCGGTAACGCTGGGCAAAAGAGTTCTTCGCAGCGAGACCGCTCCAATCGTAGTAATATCAAACATTTTGTACGAGTGGGAAGGTTAAGAAAATCTGCAACTAAATCATTGAAAAACAATAAATAATTTGGTATAATCTAAAAAATTGTTGCCGGGATGGCGGAATTGGTAGACGCAAGGGACTTAAAATCCCTCGAACTCTATGGTTCATGCCGGTTCAAGTCCGGCTCCCGGCAAACCCGCAAAATTAGAAATGAAAAAACGAATTTTATTCGGAATAATAATCAGCATATTTTTTTTATATCTTGTTTTAAGAAACATTGATATTAAAATCATAGCAAAATTTATTGTCCATGGGAACTATTTGTGGCTTTTGCCTTGTCTTGTAATGTTTACACTGGCATTTGTTTTTCGCGCTCTTCGCTGGAAATTTCTGTTTTTACCGATTAAAAAATTTACAGCGAAACAATTGTTTTCAAGTTTATTAATGGGTTTTGCAGCGAACTGTATTTTCCCTATGCGTTTCGGAGAAATTGTGCGGGCGTATATCGTCGGCAAAAAGCATAATGTGTCCAAAAGTTCTTCAATGGCAACTATCGTTTTAGAAAGAATTATGGATGGCGTCGGCATATTGATTTTACTTGTGCTTGCAGTTCCATTCCTTCCCGTATTTCCGCTTTGGGTAAAGAGAACAATTTTTATATCTACTATCCTTTTCATAAGTGTGCTTATTGTTGCCGGTATTCTTATCGCAAAAAAGCATTTTATTGATATCTTAAAAAAAGTTCCTTTTATCAGATATGAATTAAAAGAAATAATCGTTCATAAAATTAAAAAATTCATAATTGGTTTTGAAGTTATTAAAGATACAAAAAATTTTCTGATAATTATATTTCTATCTATTTGTGTCTGGGTATGCGAAACATTTAATATGTATTTTATGGTAAAAATAGTAGGCATAGATTTGCCATTTTTTGCGCTCATTTTTGTTTTGTTTATAACTATTGTAGGCGTAATGATTCCCGCTGCTCCGGGTTCTCTCGGGACTTTTGAAGCGGCTTTTGTTGTCGGAATGATGTTTTTCAAAATTTCAAAAGAAACTGCCTTTGCCGCCGCTTTGATATCCCACGGCGTCGGCGGTCTTTATGTGATGTCGTTAGGCATTTATTATTTTTTCAAGGAGGGAATATCCTACAAAGAGATTTCAGATGCGAACTAAACCCCGCACCTCGCCCTGAAAGACGATGCTTTCTTAAAGAATTTTTGATTGCACCTCTACATCCCCGCCCTGAAAGGCGAGGCATTACGAGGTGCAGGGT
Source organism: Elusimicrobia bacterium CG06_land_8_20_14_3_00_38_11 (assembly GCA_002780205.1). Classification (GTDB taxonomy): domain Bacteria; phylum Elusimicrobiota; class UBA8919; order UBA8919; family UBA8919; genus UBA8919. Next base: position 6,019 of record PEVQ01000196.1, on the reverse strand, counting down.
AAATGCGATATCATATGATTTCAGCGTTCCGGTTTTTTTTGAGGGGAAAGTTCATTCAGTTTTTGAAAACGCAGTTAACATAACCGCTTCAGACCAACTAATTTCTATTGTGCACAAAAAGTTTTTTAATGGTCCGAACCGAATTGTGCTGGATGATTTTTCTTTTTCACTATTTCAGAATTGTGAAATAGTGAAATTTGAACAGGACAAATTATTTTTTTCAAACGGAATAACAATAAATATTAAAAACTCAAAACGCTGGAATTCTCCTGTGAAAAAAATCTGCATTGAAAAATTAGATACATCAGCAGTTTCATATTATCTGAAAAATCATTCGTTTATTAAGTCGTCGTTAATTGAAAAGTTTAAGTTTGCCGTTAAATCGCAAAACAAAGAATTATTTAATTATAATGTTGAGCAAGTGCTCGGTCTCGGCTTCGGGCTTACGCCGTCCGGCGATGACTTTTTAGTAGGTTTTCTCTCGGCAAGTCATTTTTTTGACGCACTTATCCCGTTTGATTTTCTTCTTAAAAACATAAAAATTGATTACACAAAAACGAATTTTATCAGCGCCGAGTATTTAAGGTATTCTTACGAAGGCAGAATCAGCGAGTTAGTTGCGAACACCATTTTTTCAGTTTCTGAAAAGAAAGCGTCTGCGGATTTCTGGTTGAAAAATCTTATTAGTACAGGCGCCACTTCAGGTTATGATACTTTGCTTGGTATTTTAACCGCTATGGAGGTTTATAATGCTTGTAAATCTTGTTAAAAAAAATTTTTACCGTGATTCGGTTTTTTTGATGGCGTTGTCAAACAAAATTAAAACGATAGCCGGCGTTGTTGATTCGTCGGTTATGATGGGAACTGATGCCAATAAAAAACTTCTGACGGAAACGGGATTTTTTACGAATGAAGGCGCATCTGCATCGCCCAACGATTTACTCATTTGCATAAGTTATAACGCTCAAGCCGACATCAAAAAAATTATGTCAGGCATTGAAAATATGCTTAATGTAACGGTATCAAGGGATAATGCGGGAAGTTGCGTTTGTGAAAATCCGAAAAACATTGAGGAGGCAGTTGAATTGCAGCCGGATTCCAACATTGCTGTAATATCAATTCCGGGGCAGTATGTCTGTTATCAATCGGAAAAACTATTAAAAAAAGGCATCAATCAAATGATTTTTTCCGATAATGTTTCGGTTGAAGATGAAATTCACTTAAAAAAAATAGGAGTTGAAAAAGGGCTTCTGGTTTTGGGACCCGACTGCGGCACGGCGATAATAAACGGTATACCTCTAGGTTTTGCAAATGTTGTAAGAAGAGGCTCTATCGGTGTTGTTGCGGCATCAGGCACGGGAACGCAGGAAGTGACGACAATAATTCATAAAAATGGAGAAGGTATAACTCAGGCGATTGGGCTCGGCGGCAGGGACTTAAAAAAAGAGGTCGGCGGTTTAATGGCGATTGAATCAATAAAGATGCTTGAAAACGACCCCGCTACAAAAGTGATATGTATCGTCTCAAAACCGCCCGCTGAAGAAGTAGAAAAAAAAGTTCTTGATATAATAAAAAGTTGCAAAAAACCGTTTGTGATAATTTTTCTTGGTTCAAAAATAAAACGGAATGATTCCGGGAATTTGTACTTTGCCACAAACCTTGAAGATGCTGCATTAAAATCAATTGCAATACTAAAAAATAAAAAATATTCTCCGAAGGGAAAACTTCCGGAAAACTTTTTGAACATTGCATCAAAAGAGCGCAAAAAACATTCCAAAAATCAGAAATATGTCCGGGGACTTTTCTCGGGCGGAACGCTTTGCGACGAAGCGATGTTCGTGCTTTCCGATGCCCTCGGCGATATTTATTCAAACATAGCGGTTAATCCCGAATTAAAACTCAAAAACAGAAATGTTTCTTTCAAAAATTCCTTTATTGATTTAGGAGACGACGAGTTTACGAAAGGTGTCCCGCATCCGATGATTGATTTTACTGGCAGAAATAAAAGAATGATTCAGGAAGCGAAGGATAAAGAGGTTGCGGTTATATTTTTTGATTTAGTTTTGGGATACGGCGCCCATCCCGACCCTGCGAATGCAATACTTCCCGCTATAACCGAATCGCAAAAAATCGCGAAAAAACAGAAAAGGTATATAACTTTTGTAACCTCGATTTGCGGCACCGATTTAGACCCGCAGGGTTTTAATAAACAAAAAGAAATTCTTGAAAATGCAGGTGTTATAATTCTGCCGTCAAACGTTACAGCGGCAAGATTCGTTGAAACGCAGATGTTCGCAGATAATAAGGCGTAGATGACCGCAAATGACACGGAGAGCGGGTATCTATGGATTTCCAATAAGTTGGGAATGACATCAGCGGCAATCAGCGAGGTGTTATGGATAAATTACTGAAAATTAAATCGTCGTCAAAAGCAATTGCTTACGAAATTTTGCCGAGACGAAAAATAAAGAGATATATTGTCTCAACGCCGTTCACCAGGAACATTCTCAATAAACCGGAAATAATCGGATTTGATTATATCAGGAATATGCGCGCCGGTGTTTTGGAGACACTTAAACTTTTTCGTCAGTTTGAAAAATACGGCGATAAAAATATTTCAGTGCTTCATTTTTTAAGAGGAGGACTTAACTTCGGGCTTTTTAATATGCTTAATTCCGCTTACGGATTTAACAGGATGAGCGCTTCTTTTATCACTTCGCAGCGATATAAAAAACATGCCGACTGGTTCATCAAAGATGATCAATACAGAAAATTTTCAATTCCCGAAGATGCCACGATTTTTATAGGAGATGTGCTCGCAACAGGCACAACGCTTGATAACGGGCTTGAAATTTTAAGAAAACAGTGTCTTTCCGAGAACAAAAACATAAGAAGGGTCGTAATGTTCACAATCGGATGCCGACGCGCGGAAGAAATTCTTGAGAAATATCACGCGATATTCCAAAAAAATTTTGATTATGAAGAAACATTCATTATCTATTTTGAAGGCAGATTTGTCGTACCTTTAAGCAAAAATGATTTCACGATATGTCTGCCGGGGACCGACCTTGTCAAAAAAAATGCACTGCTAACTTGCGAGTTCGCAAAATCTCAGAGCGAAAAAGTTACTTACCCGCTGGAAAGATGCGTGGTCTACGATGTCGGCGCTCGCGCGTACGACTGCATGACTCATCTTGACGATGTTATTGATTACTGGCGGAAACTTTCACATACCGGAATGACGTTAAAAGAAATCTACGAGGAAAGATGGTATCCCGACAAAAAAATTCCTAATTCAACAGCGGCGCTTAAAAACTTATGTAAATTGCGGCTTGAGTTTTTGAGGGGGCTGAAAAATGGAAGTCGCCCCTAAGGGACTTTTTTCGGTTGCTCATAAAATTTAGTGAACATGAAAATTGAATTTGAGCAAATCCTCAATTATGAAAATTGCTCGTCGGTAAAGTCTAACAATCAAATTTGAGCAAATCCTCAAAAATGATATGTTCTCCGAAAAAAATGTATAAAAAATAGTGATTTGGGAGGTAAAAAATGGAAAATAAACTTTTTGGTCAGAAACTTAAAATTGTTAATTTAGGGCTTAAGTCATTCGCCGATTCGGTGAAATCACTCGGTGCGGATGTGGTGCAGGTTGATTTCTCGCCGCCCGCCGGAGGGAATCAGGAACTCATAAAAGCGCTTTCAAAACTGAATACGGAAGATGTTGACAGGGCAAACAAAATTGCGTTTGAGAAAATGACGAACGCCCAACCGGTTCTGGTTGATATTGCCCCGGCAAAAGATGTAATCAAAGGAATGACGAAAGAGACCATTCTTCACGCCGGTCCCCCTATAAGCTGGAATAAAATGTGCGGTCCCGTGCGGGGTGCGATTATAGGCGCTTTGATTTACGAAGGGCTCGCAAAAGATGAATTGGAAGCGGAAGGTATTGCCGCCTCGGGCAAAATAAAATTTGCGCCCTGCCACCATTACGGAGCGGTCGGACCTATGGCGGGAATAATTTCCGCATCAATGTATGTTTTCGTCGTAAAAAACGAGACCGGCGGTAATCTTGCATATTCAACGCTTAATGAAGGGCTCGGAAAGGTTTTGCGGTTCGGCGCCAATTCGTCCGATGTAATCGCACGGCTCAAATGGATGGAAACAGTTCTTGCTCCGGCTTTGTCAAAAGCGGTAAAAATCGCCGGCGGAATAAACATAAAAAGTTTGACGGCACAGGCGCTGATGATGGGCGACGAGTGCCACAACAGAAATGTAGCCGCAACGGGGCTCTTTCTGAAAGAGATTTTTCCGTACCTGTTGAAAACTGATTTGGATAAAAACACAATTTCGGAAGTAATAAAATTCATATCAGGTAACCCGCATTTTTTCTTAAATCTTTCAATGGCTGCCTGTAAAGCCACATGCGATACTATTAACGGATTGAAAAATTCTACTGTTGTTTCGGCGATAGCAAGAAATGGTACGGAACTTGGAATAAGAGTTGCTGGGCTAGGAGAAAAATGGTTCACAGTTCCAGCCGGAAATCCAAAGGGGCTTTATTTCGCAGGTTTTTCAGAAAAAGATGCAAACCCGGATTTAGGTGATTCAACGATTTCCGAGACGGCAGGAATTGGCGCAAACGCAATGGCGGCGGCGCCTGCAATAGTAAAATTCGTAGGCGGGTCTCCTTCGGATGCACTCAACGCAACAAGAAAAATGTATAAAATCACCGTCGGCAGACACACCGGTTACCAGATACCGCAGTTGGATTTTGTCGGCACACCCGTCTGCTTTGACATAAGAAAAATAGTTGAAACACAAATCACGCCCATCATAAATACCGGCATCGCCCACAAAAAGCCCGGCATAGGACAGGTCGGCGCCGGCATCCTTGATGCTCCCCTGAAATGTTTTGAAGATGCTTTGCTTGAAATGTCAAAAAATTAAAAAAAATATGTTCAAACCAAAATATAATATAACCGATAAAATTATAAATAATCTTACCTTTATTGCTTCTGCCCGTACACTTATTGAGCAATCCCGCATAGTGCCCCAGTGGGAAGCGAAACTCAGACGACAGGCAATTCTGAAAAATACGCATTCCTCCACTTCCATTGAAGGCAATAAAATGACCCTGCATCAGATGGAAGATTTAGCACAAGGGAAAAAAGTCATTGCTACAGAAAAAGACAAACAGGAAGTTTTGAATTATCTTAAAGCATTGGAAAAAATACCCGGACTTGGAGAAAAAGGCAAACTGTCCACAGGCACGCTGCTGAACATACATAAAATCATTACCAAAAATACGCTGGAGAATAATTCGGATTGCGGGGTGTGCAGGAACAGGCAGGTTTTTGTCGGGCGCAGAGTATTTGATGGGACTGGTTATAAGACCGAAGTTACATATATGCCGCCTGAAACAAAAAAAGTTCCGGGATTACTTAAAGATTTTATTCGCTGGCTTAATCTTGATAAAACCTGGGAAATAAATCCGGTATTACTTGCCGGAATCGTGCATTATGAAATCGCGAGAATTCACCCGTTTATTGACGGCAACGGTAGGACTGCAAGATTGTTTGCAACATTGATATTATATTTAAGCGATTTTGACCATAGGCAGTTATTAGCGTTGGATGATTTTTATGATACGGACAGGCAGTCGTATTATGCAGCATTAAAGACAGCGCAGAAGAATAATAACAACATCACTAAATGGCTTGAGTATTTTACGACAGGTGTCGCCTATTCGGCGAATGAAGTGAAAGAAGCCGTTATTAAATTAGGTTCGGGTTCAAAAAAAGTCAGCGGTATTCAAATTGCTCTTGCACCCCGTCAGATGGAAATAGTTGAGTTTATAAACAAACATGGCAAAGCAACAAATAGAGATTTTCAAACTATATTTAAAATTTCAGCACAGGCGGTACATAAAGAACTTGTAAAACTGGTGGAATTGGGAGTTATTAAGTCACAAGGAAAAGGCAGATCTCTGTACTACGTAATGGTTGATGATTAGGTTGAT
>PEVQ01000173.1 GCA_002780205.1 Elusimicrobia bacterium CG06_land_8_20_14_3_00_38_11 | reverse complement strand
CTGATGAGATGGGTGTCCAGGTATGGCAAAAAACCTGACAAAAGGAGAATGATATTGTTCAAATTACCGACGAGGATTATAAAATGACTGTCGGTTTAGGAAACCGCCGCCCTAAACCAATAGGTGTGAACTATTAACGAATTTTGACCCTATTAAGTAACACAATTGGCATTTCTTATCCTTCTGAAAAAAATTTAATCTATTTAAATCAAGTGATGTATATAATTTTTTTTGTTAATTATTTCCAAGGTAATTTTTTCATTAACAACTCAAGAATCGGCTTGCTATAAGTAATAATTTTACGAACTGCTTGCGATAAATGACCTGTTATACCTATAAAAGCTATTAAACTTAAAATGCCTTGCGTAATATCCCATTTTCTTTCAAAATATCTTTCAAAAAATAAGTAGGGTCTGCTGAAAAATTATTTTTTTGTTAATATCCCGAAGTTTTCTCTCTCAACTTTTACCGTTTTATTGCTTCTTTGTTGATAACTTACTCTTCTTTTCTTAGATTCTTGCCATTGCTGTGGATAAGTTCATCGCTATCAAGCCCAGCCGAATATTCAACTCCTCGTTTTTGTACAGCAACCGCTCTAATCCGCGGTGAACTTTTGAGACGCCGATGAAACCTTCAATCTGATTTCGCTTCCTTTGTTTCTGCTTGACCCACTTCTCTATTTTTTTCGACGCAAAACTTTTCCGTCCTAACGGCACCAACGCCGCTTTTATTTTTTCTTCGCCCAACATTTCGCGGTTCTGTTTACTGCCATATATTTTATCGGTGATGATGAGTTCCGGTTTTTTTCCGAACCGATCCTCGTGCAATTTCAAACTTTCCGATAATACAGACCCTTCGTTATACGCATCCGTTGAGAATTTGTCTAAAAATAAATATCCGTTCACCAAACTTACCGTTGCCTTCGGTCCGAACTCCACTTCTTTTCCGCTTTTCCCTCTTACTATCGGTCTTATATGCGGCTTGTGAAAACTTACTATTCTGTCTTCTATGCTGTGAATTTTTTTCTTGTACATTTCCAATTGTTGGCGGTAAATCTCCTCGGCATCTGATAACTTTTCTTTTATTTTTGCAATCTCATCGTCAACAAAATCACCGGCTCGTTCAAGTAATTTTTTTAATTGTTCCTTGTTCCGTCTGACATATTGTAATATCTGTTTCGTCGCTTTCCGAACTTCTTTTATTTTTTTCTTCCGCTTCTTCTGAAATTTCAGATATACTTTTCGTGCCGTCCAACTATATGTTCTAATCGTTTCTTTTAACTTTATTTTCTTTTTTATTTCGAGTATTTTTTCTACCAACCATACACGGACTTTTTCCAATAACCCGGTGTCCGTCGGATGTGTTACATTCGCGGGGAACACCGTCGCATCTATTTGCTGCTCATTATCCTTGATTATTTTTCGGCTCTTTAATAAATTTAATATTTCCGTCTCAAACTTCTTGAAATATTCTACGCCAAGCCGCTTTCTCATTCTCGCCAATGTAGATGAGTCAATCTCTTTCTCCGTCACAAACTGCTCATACCCGCAAAAAAACTGAATGTACGGGCTCTCTAAAAAATCTTTTACCGTTTCTTCATCGCTTATTACTTTCTGATGTTTCACGACCATTAACCCGTTGACTAACTGGCTGTCTTTCCCAGGACGACCGAGATGTGAAAAATATTTCTTGTAAATGTTTTCCAACTCTTCCCACGGGATTAGATCGTGCAACTTCATCCAGCGGTTGTCCGAATTTAACTTCCCGCCAAACGGCATCATCTCTTTGAATAATTCTCCAGTTCTCCTGTCTTTGCTTTTGTAAGACATATAATCACCTCGTTTTTGAGTGTCAAAACTGCAAGGGTTTTTGACACTTTTCCCGTTTTTCCTTGCACTTTTCACTTATATTTGGTAATTATATTATATCATTTTTCTGACGATATTGCAAACTTATTTTGCATTTTTCAGTAAGCCCTACTTATGCGCTTAAACCAGGAAAAAATATGATATGTTATTTTCGCAGGTATAACATATTTCCCGTCCTTATCTGTTACTGCATATTCCTTGGCTATATCGAAATTTACATCACCACCAATATTCGGGGTGCTTTTTAGCCATACCGCACTTACAATTACATTCTGTATTGGTTTACCAGTAGTGGCATCTGTTACTCTACCAGATATTTCCGATGTTTTGTGTATCGGCCGAGTGGTGCAACCATAAGCAAAAAACAATGAACTGAAAACAAAAATTAAAAATATCTTCTTAAGCATCCTTCACCTCTATCTCCTCGGAAAATGTTATTTTTGTAGTTCTTCTTTTGTGATTTTTCCTTGTTCAACTAATCTCATTAAAATTTTTCCTGCCGAATAACTACCTGCAACTTTTGTATCTTTTGCTGTTTCTTTTAATATTGTTATTGCTTCCGGTGTGCCTATCTTTCCCAACTCCGTCGCTGACCACTGGTTCACTTCAAACTGCTCGTCTTTGAGTGTCTCTTTGAGAAAATCCAGTTTTTCTGTTTCTGATAATCCTTGTATCTCTAATCTTTTTATTGCGAGTTTTGAATGTATTTTTGCCCAGACATTTTTACTATCAAGATTCTTTTTTAATTCGGGTATTGCATCTTTATCGCCGATTACTTCTAACGCTTCAACAGAGAGAAGTTGCGCCGTTACATCCTTATCTTTTATCGTATCAAGCGCTAACTGTTTCCCTGATCTATCTCCCATCTTCGCCAATGCCCAAACCGCACGCATTCTTACATTGCCTGATTCATCTTTAAGTGCCTGTTTGAGTTTCGGTATTGCTTTTTTGTCACTCAAATTACCCAATGATATTGCTGATGCCTCACGGCAAAACTTGTCCTCATCTTTTTCAAGCAAATTCTCTAAATCTATTACTGATTCTTCTGCTTTCATCTTGCCGAGTAAAATTATCGCCGATACCCTTGCATTCTGCTCGTTTTTCTTATCCTTTGCCAACTGTCTTAACTGTGGAATCGCAGGGCGGCCTATTTTTTCTATCTCCTTTATCGCTTCCTGCTGTGTCTCTTTTTTCTGAAGTTTTTTTATCGCATTTTCTACTTGCCCTGCAAAGACAACACTTGAAAAGAATATCAACCCTAAAACCGTCCCAATTATTTTTCTCATTTTGAAATCCTCCTTAAAAAATTTATTGTCTATAAAATAAAAAAACCGAGCTACTGAAATTAACTGAAACCAATTATGGATTCAATTATCTTTCGGTAACCCGGCTGACTTTGTCAAAAAGTCCCGTAGCTTTGCGTCCCCGACTCACATCGGCTCTGAATTTTATCAGAGGGTCTTCTACAGACCGTGTGCCATT
>PEVQ01000208.1:589-3414 GCA_002780205.1 Elusimicrobia bacterium CG06_land_8_20_14_3_00_38_11 | reverse complement strand
TTACCTGCTTACCTGCTTATCCGCTTTGACGCTGGCTTTCTCCAAAACTTTTTGGTCAGTTTCACTCGTTGCAGAAATGTACACATTGAACACATTTTTTATTGCCTTAATAATTTATCTTCTACTACTTCCCACTTCCTACTTCCTACTTCCCGCCTTTTTATTCGGTTTGGCAACGGGCAATCGCATAGATATTATTTTAATTGCACCGGGAGTTTTATATTGGTTAATCCGCAATAAAGAAATAAAAATTTATTCCCTTACCAAACTGACTGTTTATGCATTATTATTCTTCCTCGGCTTTTCCGTCTATCTTTTTCTTCCTGCAAGGTCTAGAACACAACCGCATCTTAACTGGAATAAACCGGATAATATTCAAACGCTTGTTGATACTATTACCCGTAAAACGCATGGTAATACGCTTGATTTGATTTCATCAAGATATACAATCAGCGATGTTTTATCGTCGGAAATGAAAGTTTATATTAAAAGAACCTATAAATTATTTACCGTAGCCGGCATGACATTTATGCTTTTGGGATTTTTATATTTATACGGAAAAAACAGACATTTTTTGGTCTCAACATTTTTAATTTATTTTATATCTGGCCCGGTTTTTATTGCAATTGCAAAAATGCCGCCCAACCCTCACGCTCTTGCTATTATGGAGCCACATTATTTGATTTCCGACTTAATTCTTGCTTTTTGGTTCAGTTGCGGGATATATTACATCTCCAAAAAACTTAAAAAATTTTCAGTAGTGCTTTTACTAATACCGGCAGGATTATTCGTATTAAATTTGCAAACGCAGAATATGAGATTTAATTTTACCGCTTACGATTTTGCCAGAAATGTTTTTCGTTCAATTCCCAAAAATTCAATAATTATATCGCGGGAAGACATCCAGGTTTTCTCGCAATGGTATTTACAGTTTGCGGAAAAAAAACGGTCTGATATTACCGTCATAGCAAAAGGGCTTTCGGGAAGTTTATGGTATCAGGAAGGATTAAAAAAATATAAAAACACTGATGTTGTTTCGCTGAATAATCCAGAAACATTTTCTCAATTTTACGCAATCAACAAAACCAGAAACATTTATTTTACCGGTGATGTAGAGGACTACGAAATGCTCGGCGGAAAATATTTTATTTATCCTTACTGGCTGGTTTTTAATGTAAAAGGGCAAAAAACAAAGGATTACAAACCGGTTGATTTTGAAAATGTCTACATAATAAGAAGACAGTTAAAACCCGAATTATATCCCGACTTTTTCTCTCAAAAAATTGTCTCGCAGTATGCCGATTCGCTTTTAAGATGCGGAATGTTTTTTATGCGGGAAGGAAATATTGAAAATGCAATATTCAATTTTGAAAAATCAATCTCTATGAAAACCAATACTCCCGCGGCATATTTCAATCTCGGATGGATTTATTATCAGAGAAATGATTTTATAAAAACGGAGCACTATTACAGAGAGTCGGCAAAATTTTATGAAAAGATGCATGGCGAGGCAACTGAATATAAATCCTTTCCGGAAGTTGTTGATTCAATAATTTCCGACTGGTCGGTTGTCCATAATAATCTCGGCACTATCTATGAAAAACAAAACAAATTAAATGAAGCGATATCCGAATATGAAAAATCGGTGAAAATCAAACCGGATTATGCCGACGCATATTATAATATGGCGGTTGCATATTGGCGAGTAAAAAATTGGCAGAAAGTTATTGAGAATCTTGAAAAGGTTTTAAGAATAAATCCCAATCGCACCGATGCGCAAAAATATCTTTTCTTTGCAAGGAAAAATGCAGGGTTATGAAACATAAAATAATTATTTTTTTTCTTCTGACAATTCTGGCGATACAAGTAATATTGTCCTCAAAACAAAAATGTGCTTATTACGACGAGCCGTTCCAGATATCTGCGGGGCTCTACCACCTGAAATATGGCGATTACAAAATTGAAATTCAAAATCCGCCGCTGTTGAGAATGATTTCCGCATTACCGCTTCTTTTTACAAAAGTGACGGTAAGGAAAGAGGAAAAACATAGTTGGACATCGTTTGAGAAATATGCCTTTGGAAAAGAATTTTTATACAAAAATAATTTAACTGCGGATAGAATTTTGTTTTTGGCACGGTTACAGATTTTGGCAATATCAATCTTTTTAGGGCTTATTGTGTTTTTATGGTCAAGCGAATTATCCGGCGATGACAAAGCAGGCATTTTTGCCCTTGCTTTTTATTGCTTTTCACCGAATATCCTTGCACATTCCGGCATAGCAGGAACGGATTTGGGAGTTGCATTTTTTATAGTGCTGTCTTTGTTTTTATTCAGAAAATACCTTAAAACGCCGTCAATAAAAAACATCATATTTACCGGAATTGCCGTCGGATTGGCGTTTTCGTCAAAGTTCACGGCTGTTTTGCTGATACCTGTATTTATATTTTTCGCAGTTATAAAAAAACCGGTAATAAGAAGCATTTTTAACGTAATTGTAATTTTTATTATTTCGTTTATCGTAATAATTGCCGTTTATCACGGCAGCGCGGGACTTTTTTTTGAAGGTATAAAAAATGTTTTTGGAATTGTAGGACAAAAGGGGGCATTGACATTTCTTAACGGCAGTTATTCTTCCGATGGATTTAGAACTTATTATATTTTGGCGTTTTTGATTAAATCAACTATACCTGTAATAATTTTAACAGTGATTTCCGTTTTTGCATTTAAAAAAATCCCGGCGACCAATTTTGACAAAATTTATATTCTTGTGCCGATACTTATATTTTTTGGAGCGGCATCTTATTCAAAAACCCAGATCGGGTT
>PEVQ01000208.1:0-276 GCA_002780205.1 Elusimicrobia bacterium CG06_land_8_20_14_3_00_38_11 | reverse complement strand
TCAAATATTATTTCATTCTGTATCTAAAGTACCAACAATTGGTGCCTCAGGGGCAATTGCAGGTATTATGGGGGCATACATTATACTTTATCCGAGAACCAAGGTTCTCTGTCTTGTACCGATTTTCTTCTTCTTCAGGATTATGAGATTGCCCGCTTTCTTATTTCTTGGAGTCTGGATAATGTGGCAACTATTTGCGTCAGCGGTCTCTTTCCAGGGTAGTACGAATATTGCATTTTTTGCCCATATAGGAGGATTTTTTGTTGGCCTCTTGTG
>PEVQ01000178.1 GCA_002780205.1 Elusimicrobia bacterium CG06_land_8_20_14_3_00_38_11 | reverse complement strand
TATCTAGTGATACTGTCAGTAGTATCTTTTTTATTATCAAGCGAGCGAGTGAATTCAAAAACTTCATTTTTGAATTTCCGCGCGGGTGCGGATAGCACAGGGTTTAAAAACCCTTTATATTCAGGTGAAAGTGTTAAACTAAAAAATGGAGTGTCGGTTATTTTTGATGTTGACCCCGCAGCAACGACAACCGCGATACAAATATGGGTTTCCGTCGGAGCAATTGATGAAGAAAAAAACATTTCCGGAATTTCTCATTTCATAGAACATCTTATTTTTAAGGGAACACCCGCAAGAACTCAAAAACAGATTGCTCCAGAGATAGAAAAATTAGGCGGGATTATAAATGCTGCAACCTCAAAGGATTTTACATATTTTTATGCGGTGGTGCCGGGCAGTTATTCCCTTAAATCTGCAGAAATTCTTACCGATGCTGTTTTAAGTCCGTTATTTCCCGAAGAAGAAATTGAAAAAGAGCGAAGAGTTATATTGGAAGAAATTAAAAAAAAAGACGACAATCCGCAATCATTACTTTTTGATGAATTTTACAGCCATGTTTATCTCAATTTTTTTCGTTATGCTCAGAGAGTCATCGGAACGGAAGAAACGGTTTCAAAATTAAAACGGGATGACTTTTTATCATTTCACAAAAAATTTTATACACCGGAAAACATTTTTATCGTTGTTGCCGGCAATTTTGACAAAAAGGAAATGCTTTCTTTTCTAAAAAACAGTTTTGGAAAATTAAAAAAAACCAAAACGAAAAAAGAAAAATTTGAGGGATGGATGATTCAAAAATTTACTAAATTAGAAGATGGAAATTTCAAATACTCTTTTAGCGAACCATATAAAAAAACAATTAAAAAAGATGTTTCCTATGCATACATAATTATGGGTTTTCCTGCGGCAAATATAAAAAGCAATGACCAGTATCCACTTGATGTTGCTTCTTATATTTTGGGAATTGGCAGGGCATCGCGGCTTTATAAAGAACTCGTTGAAGAAACCAAACTTGCCTATACCGTTTCTGTTTCATTTGCAACGCATAAAGGACCCGGATTATTTTATGTGTATGCAGAATGTTCGCCAGAAAATGCATCTGCCGTGTCAAATAACATTTTGATTGAACTTACCCAACTTACATTTGAAAATGTAACAGCCGAAGAACTTGACAGAGCAAAAACCCTTCTTATGCGGGATAAACTTTTACAGGAGCAAACGCCGGACGGTAAAGCGGAAGAACTCGGATTTTATGCGGCTCTTGGTAACAGAAAAATCGCCGATAATTACATAAAAAACATAAAAAAAGTTAAACCTGAAGATGTAAAAAATGTTATTTCAAAATATCTGATTTTTCCGAACATTCCGACGGTAGTTATTACTCCGTAAATTATGAAAAAGATTATTCTACTTTTTTACTTTCTCATTTTCTCACTTTCTCGCTGCTGTTACGCTCAAATAACTAAAATCCAACTTGATAACGGCTTTTCTTTTATTCATTCTGAAAAGAAAAAAATCGGATTGGTAAGCGTGAACTTATTCGTAAAAGGCGGGGCGGCTATTGAAACGGATAACGAAGCAGGAATAACAAATCTCACCGTTCAGTTGCTGACGAAAGGAACATCAAATAGAACTTTGGAAAAAATTGCAATTGAATCCGAATCGCTCGGTGCTAGCATTGGAGCAGGATGTTCAAACGATTTTTCTGAGGTCTCAATGATAGTACCATCGGACAATTTCGTTTCTGCTTTTGATATTTTCGCCGATGTCGTAAATAATCCGACATTTCCGGAAAAGGAATTTGAAAAAGAAAAAATAAGAACAATAGCCGCTATAAAATCAAAATCAGACCGCATTTTTGATGTTGCTTATGATGAATTCAACGAACTGATTTTCAAAAATCATACTTATCACAAGCCGATTGAAGGATACCAAACAACGGTTTCGTCATTAACCGCTTCGCAGATTTCAGATAATTACAGAAAACATTTTAAGACGGCAAATATGGTTTTATGTATTGTCGGCGATGTTAAAATTGATGCGGCAAAAAAACTTGTAGAAAAATATTTCGGCAGCATAAAAATTATCGGGACAATAGAAAAAACAAAAAAAGAACAACAGAAAATAGATTCAAGCAAACTATCAAAAAAAATATGTACCGGCAAATTCCAGCAATCGTACATTTTCTGCGGATTTCCGGCGCCCGATATAAATCAAAAAGAATATGTTACACTTAAAATAGTCAATACCGTGCTCGGAGGCGGGATGGGTTCACGGCTTTTTGAGACATTACGTGAAAAAAGCGGACTGGTCTACGAAGGCGATTCATTTTATCCGTCAAGAAAACAGATAAGTGATTTCGTGCTGTATGCCGGAACATCAAAAGAAAATATAGAAACAGTGGAAAAAATATTTGTTGACGAAATTAAAAAGTTAACTGAAATTACCGACGACGAACTGAAAAACGCAAAAGAATACTTAAAAGGAACTTATCTTTTGGACCACAGAACAATTCAAAGACAGTGCTGGTGGCTTGGTTTTTGGGAAATCATTGGAAAAGGTTACGAATATGACAAAAAATATCTTGAAGACATAGACAAAGTTTCAATTTCAGACATCAAAACCGCCAGTGAAAAGTATTTTAATCCGAAAAAAATTACAACAGTTATATTGAAATGAAACCAAATCTTTCACTTTTTACTTTTTACTTTTTACTTTTTACTTTTACTTTATGTATCGGATGCCAAAAAACTGAAACTGTAAAACAAACATCCGGTAATGATAACTTCGGCGATTATTATGTTGAATCCTCTATCGGGGACGCTTCATATCTGAATCCGGTTTTGGCATCTGATTCCGCTTCGGCTGATATAAACAACCTCGTTTTTAATGGTCTGGTAAAATACGACAAAAACATAAATATCGTCGGCGATTTGGCGGAATCGTGGAATGTTTCAGGCAACGGTAAAACAATAATTTTCAATTTAAGGAAACATATCAGATGGCACGACGGCAAACCTTTTACTGCGGAAGATGTTGAATTTACATA
>PEVQ01000079.1 GCA_002780205.1 Elusimicrobia bacterium CG06_land_8_20_14_3_00_38_11 | reverse complement strand
CATCCTTTTCATGTAAAGTATTTTATGCTCCCCTTAGTAATTATACAAAATAACTCAAAAATTGCAATAAAAAAACCGGCTGCTTATATTATCCAGCCATTTTTTATTTGCTCTTCCTTAAGCATACTTTTTGCCACGGAGATACTCTTCTCGGAAATTTCGGGAGGAGACGATTTAATTAGATTTTTAACTGTGCGAATGGCGGCTCTTTTTACCTCCTGATTATTATCATTAAGCAAACTCAAAAGAATATTGAACGTCTCTGCCGTTAGAATATCTTCAATTATATTAACGCAGTCAAACCGTATCCTGGAATTGTCGCTTTTTGAAAGACGAACTATGTTTTCCATGGCGGAGGGTTTGTTTATATTCATAATTGTTCTAAGTGAGACAACCATTCTTTTTATAATCTGTTTTGAATACTGATCGTTTTTCAGTTCATCCGATACGGTATTCAGAAGTTTTCCCTCTTCTACGGTTTCCGCCAGTTGTTTTTGGGCTTTTTCGGCATCCTTTTCGGATATCGCTTGATGCTCGGCAATTTGAATTTTTGTATTTTCGGAAATTTCTTTTTTTACTTCCTCGTTTTTAAGTCGTTTCATTTTTTCAAGTTCCTGCTTTAATTTTTTTTCCTCTTCGGAGCGAATTTTATTTCTCAACTCTTCGATTTTCTTAGAATCAAATGCAGATTTTCTTTTTAACCATACAAAACCGGAAAGCGAAACAACGATTAAAAGGAACATAGAAATTATAAAATATGCTCGGAAATCGTTTCTTGCAGATGGCAATTCCACGGGATTTTCAGTTTTTTCGGCAGAAATTTGTTTTTCTTTTTTTATTTCAACCGGTTTTAGACGCGATTGTTTTTCTACCCGTTCTTTTATTTTTGCGGGTTCATGGGTTTCCTGCTTTTTTACTGCATAACCGCCGGAAACGACCTTAAACAAATCGTTCACTTTCGGGTTATCGGGGGCAGAAAATTTCGCCTTATCAATATAAACTTTTGCTTTTTGGAAATTACTCATCATAATTTGTTTTTCAGTCGCTTCAATTAAAACTTTCACAAGAAAATTTTTCGCTTTTTGATGGTTGGGATTTTCCGAAAGTGTCTGTTCAAACAAGGCGATAGCACCGTCGTAATCACCCTTCACATATTTATCAATCGCGGAATTGAAATACACCTCGGAATCGGTCTGGGAATAAAGGCAGTGAGTAAGTGAGTAAGTGAATAAGTGGATAAGTAAAATCAACAGCCAGGTTCCGTGCCTGTTTTGTGTTTTGTTCCGTGCTTGTTCCGTGTTACTCATCGTTCCTCCATTACATCAAGAGTCGTCTGAATTCTTTTCAATAATTCCAAAAGTTCCGCATCATCCGGATTGATTTTTATCGCTTCCACCAGTTCATATTTCGCATCCTGATACCGTTTCTGTGAAATGTAATTTTGCGCCTTTGACTTTCTTATCAGAATTTGCGCCTGTCGATATTCCGGCTCAATTTTCAACGCTTCATCGGCCTTAAAAATCGCATCGGTAAATTTTCCCTGTTCGTAAAGTTCGGCTGCTTTTACATATTTTTCCCGAGCCGCCGTAGTAGAGGTCGCATCCTGTATTTTTTTTAGAAGAATGATGCCCTGCTCGTTTTGATTATCAATTTCAAGAACTTTGTTGAGGATAGCAATCGCATCCTGATATTCTTTTTTGTCAAAATGCCTCTGAACTTCCGCCAGCATCTGCAAAAGTTGCTGCTTTTTTCTTGCGTTTTCCAGATCATAAATTATTTGTTGTTTCTCGTGCTGAATTTTTTTCCATTCTTCTTTAAGTTTGGCATCGCTCGTCATGAGTTTTTCAACCTTTTCCTTTTCTACATTAAATACGGCAATGTCTTTTTCCAGTTCCGATTTTTTCTGCGAGAGCCGTTTTTCTTCTTCTTCAATTTTTAATTTATTTTCTTCAAGAATTTTGACGGCATGTTTTTCCGCTTCCGTCGGTTCTACGCCAAACCTTAATGTTACGGAAAACCGATGGGTAATATCCAAACTGTGAAATGAAACCGCATAATCCAGAGAAAATTTTTCATCGGCAATCCCTACACCGCAGGTTATCTCTTTATAATTTATACCTGCCCGCAAAAAATAAATTTTGTAATTATATTCACTGCCGAGGAACCATTTATTAACAGTTTTCTGAAGAATATCTTCAAATGCGACATCGCCGCTTAAAAAAAGTTTGTCGTAAATCCGCTGGGTAAGTCCGAGCCGCAGAGATAACGGGAGTTTGTCCTCGCCTAATTTCATCGGAATAACATTTTTGACAACCGCACCGTATTTTGTATCATCTTTAACGGAAAAAAGCCCTAAATCGCATGAGAAAGCATGCGCTGAGTAATCATCTATGCTCTGCGATAAAAATTTTACATTTATTCCGCCGTCAGTTTTCTCTCCCATCTGCGCCGAATACGCCAGATTAAAAACGGATTCCTGCGATGAAAAATCGTAAAGCGTCTCGCCGATGGAATTTGTTTTTTCAATATCACCCGTTGAAAGGACGCCGATAGATGCGGCAACGGTTTCTTTTTGGGCGAGCGGATAGGCATAACCGATATGGGTGTATTTTGTTCCGTAGAAAAGGGGCGTATAAAAAAATGAAAGTTCGTTGTAAAAATTTGAAGCAAGTCCCGCAGGATTATAATAAATAGACGAAACAGAACCGCCCTGAGATGTCGCCGCACCCGCGATTGCTGCGGAGCGGGCATCGGGATAAAATGACAAAATATATTCTGCCGGTAAACCGGAATTGCCTTTTGGGTAAAGACAGGTGATATGGAAATATAGAAATATGGAAACAAGTAAAACCAAAAACCGAGATTGCCACGCTAACGCTCGCAATGACAGCCAAGTTCCGTGTCTGTTCCGTGTCTCGTTCTGTGTCTCTTCCGTGTTCTTTATTTTATTCATTTTTTTTCTCAAAAACATTTTTTATTTTTTCAAGAAGTTCATTCATCTGAAACGGTTTTTCAATATAATCAACAATGGTAACATCTTTTCTCGCCGTAATAATTTCCCGCAAGTGGCCTTTACCTGTCATTACAATAACGGGTATGTCTTTGGTTTCCGGATTTTCTTTCAATTTGATGTTAAGCGAATGACCGTCTAATTTCGGCATCATAATGTCAAGAACTACCAAATCCGGTTGCTGCAAAATTATTTTTTGGAGGGCTTCTTGCCCGTCATATGCGGCGAGCGGCTCATAATCCTCTCTTTCAAGATACATTGAAATTACTTCTACAATATCTTTTTCGTCGTCCACAACTAAAATTTTCTTTGACATAAATACCTCCGTTAAAATCAATTACTAACAAGAGCGGAATATACTTTACATGGAAGATGGTGTCATGCTGAACTTGATTCAGCATCTATAGACCCTGACAAGAGCGGAATATACTTTACATGGAAGATGGTGTCATGCTGAACTTGATTCAGCATCTATAGACCCTG
>PEVQ01000203.1 GCA_002780205.1 Elusimicrobia bacterium CG06_land_8_20_14_3_00_38_11 | reverse complement strand
GACTCAAATTATGCCGCATCCCTGAAAGCGACATTCCGGCTATTGGCAAAACAGGAAAAAGGCGCCCCGAAAGAAATTTGCGAGCAGGATGTGTATGTCTGCGACCTCCCTCTGATGACCAAAAAAGCGACATTCATCATAAACGGGGTTGAAAGGGTTGTCGTTACCCAGATGCACCGTTCGCCGGGCGTTATTTTTGAAGAAGATGAAGACACGCCCATTTCAATTTACGGGAAACATCTTTATTTTGCCAGAATTATCCCGTATCGCGGCGCATGGGTGGAGTTTGAATATGACGACAAAAATATTCTGTGGGTTCGGATTGATAAAAAGAAAAAGTTTCTTGCAACAACCCTTCTTCGTGCTATAGGAATTGAAAAGGACTCTGATATTCTAAAGTTTTTCTACAAAAAAGAAAACATTCCAGTTGGTAAAAACGCCGTCGGTCGTCTTGTAGCGGAGGATATCGTGAACACCAAAACGGGCGAGATTCTGGCGGAAACGAACCGCCGAATAAGCGAGGAACTTCTTGGAGTCCTCAAAAAATCACCTCAAATAAAATCCATTCCCGTAATGATTACCGGAATAAAAGTAGGTGACTCACTTGTTAAAGATATGACCATTTCCGACACACTCGCACTTGATAAAGTTAAAACAAAAAACGATGCTATAATGTATATCTACCGTCAGAACAGAGCGATGGAATATGTGAAACCCGACCAGGCGACGGAGTACTTTGAAAATCTCATCTTAAAAAACCCGAAAAAATATGATCTGGCAAAAGTAGGCAGGTTTAAAATCAACAGAAAATTCGCCAAAATTTTTAAAGAGTTAGGTTTTGAAGTGCCCAAAGAAACCAAAAAAACCCTGACCGTTGAGGATATTGTCTCAACAATGAAATACATGATTGACCTGAACAACGGATTAGGGAGTGACGACGACCGGGTGATTGACGATATAGACCATTTAGGCAACCGCCGCATCCGCGCTGTCGGCGAACTTTTAGAAAACCAGTTGCGCATCGGACTCGCCCATATGGTCCGCTTAACCCGTGAAAAAATGAACTCATTAGACCGCGGGCAGGCGACTCCGCGGAACATATTAAACACCCAGCCGGTCATAGGAATTGTGAAGAAATTTTTCTACACGGGACAGTTATCGCAGTATATGGACCAGATAAATCCTCTTGCGGAATTGACTCACAAAAGACGGCTTTCGGCTCTTGGTCCCGGCGGTCTTCACAGAAAACGCGCCGGTTTTGAGGTGCGGGATGTCCATTACACCCATTACGGAAGAATCTGTCCGATTGAAACCCCTGAGGGTGCGAATATCGGGCTGATAACTTCCCTAGCATGTTATTCAAGAGTAAATGAGTACGGGCTTTTGGAAACGCCTTACAGAAAAGTTATAAAAGGCAGAGTTACCGACGAGATAGATTATTTAACTGCTGACAAAGATGACGAACTTACCATCGCACAGGCGAACTCACCCATTGACAAATCCGGAAAATTTACAACGAACAGCGTTTCTTCACGGCACGGCGGCGAGTTCATCTTCGTCACTCCGGATAAAATTGATTATATGGATATTTCGCCGTTGCAGGTGGTTTCAACCTCCGCCGCACTTATACCGTTTCTGGAACATGACGATGCCAATCGGGCGCTTATGGGTTCAAATATGATGAGGCAGTCTGTTCCCCTTATTTCACCCGAGCAACCAGTGGTCATAACGGGCATTGAGGACAACATCGCGGTGGATACCGGCGCCGTTGTTGTATCCGAAAAAAGCGGCGAGGTTTTGAGCGTTGATTCACGCCAGATTGCCGTTAAGGATAAGGAAACAGGCGTTATTGATGTATATAAACTTAAAAAATTTGAGAGGTCAAATCAGGACACCTGTATAAATCAGTTACCGCTCGTTAAAAGAGGCGATTCCGTGAAAAAAGGTCAGGCAATTGCCGACGGCGCATCCACAAAAGACGGTTCACTTGCACTCGGCAGAAATGTGTTGGTTGCTTTCATTTCGTGGGAGGGTTACAACTACGAGGATGCGATTCTTATATCTGAAAAATTGGTCCGCGAGGATATGTTCACATCGGTTCACATACAGGAGTTTATAGCGGAATCCCGTGATACAAAAATGGGTCCCGAGGAAATAACAAAGGACATCCCCAATGTGTCAAAAGATGCGATGCTGAACCTTGACGAAAACGGCGTTATCGTCGTCGGAACCAATGTTGAGCCCGGCGATATTCTGGTGGGAAAAATCGCTCCTAAAGGTGACCAGCAGACAACGCCGGAGGAACGGCTTTTAAGAGTGATATTCGGCAAAAAATCGGAAGAAGCGAAGGATGTTTCACTTCATGTCCCGCCCGGCGTTTATGGAAAGGTTTCCGATGTAAAAATTTTTGAAAGAAAAGAAAAATTGTCCAAAGAAGAGACCAAAAAACGGGTAAAAGAAATAGAGGCAAAATACAAAAAGGAACTCACCAATGCCAAAACGGTTTATGATGAAACGGTAAGGGCGCTCCGTTGTGATAAAAAGAATTTGCGAAATGGCGGGTTTCAACCCGCCGTCAATGTAGCAAATTCACACAAAATTGTAGCCCGACCTTCAGGTCGGGTAAGCGAAGCGAAAAAAAAAGAAGAACTGGCAAAAGCGAAAGAACTTTTTAAGAAACGGCAGGAAGAAATAAAAAAAGCAGAAAGATTTGAAAAGGATGCGCTCAAAACCGGCGACGATCTTCCCGTAAGCGTAAATAAAATCGTCAAGGTCTACATCGCTACCACCAGAAAAATACAGGTCGGCGATAAAATTTCAGGCCGCCACGGTAATAAAGGCGTGGTCGCAAAAATACTTGCCGCCGAGGATATGCCCTATCTTCCCGACGGAACGCCCGTTGATATGCTCATATCTCCGCTGTCCGTTCCATCCAGAATGAATGTAGGGCAACTCTTGGAGATGATGCTCGGCTGGGCGGCTATCGGACTGAATTATCAGGCGGTCTGCCCCGTATTTAACAGCGCTAAAGAGGAAGAAATCAAACAGCAGATAGCGCTTGCCAGAAAACATTTAATTTCCAAAGGGGTAAGAAAGGACTTTTTGCCGGATGACAGTTGCCGCATCACACTTTACGACGGTAGGACCGGAGTTCCTTTTTCCGAAAAAGTTACAATCGGGTATATGTATATTATGAAATTGGCGCATCTTGTGGATGATAAAATGCACGCACGCTCAACAGGTCCCTATTCGCTTATAACCCGCCAGCCGTTAGGCGGAAAAGCGCACGGCGGCGGTCAGAGAATGGGCGAAATGGAAATTTGGGCGATTGAGGGCTACGGCGCCGCGCATACTCTGCAGGAGTTTCTGACGATAAAAAGCGACGATGTGCAAGGCCGCGCAAAGATGTATGAAGCGATCATAAACGGCAAGCCGATAACCCAGATGGGAGTGCCGGAGTCATTCAAAGTTCTGGTGAAGGAATTACAGT
>PEVQ01000041.1:13114-13402 GCA_002780205.1 Elusimicrobia bacterium CG06_land_8_20_14_3_00_38_11 | reverse complement strand
AAACCACAAAAATATTCAAATCTTATAACTGAAATTGTTTCTCTTATTGAGCAAGGACGCAAAACAGCAGTCCGGTATGTAAATACTGCCTTGGTTGTTACTTACTGGTTAGTGGGCAGGAGAATTGTGGAATATGAACAGAAAGGAAAAGCACGGGCAGAATACGGGGGAGAATTATTAAAGAAAATATCTGTTGATTTGACGAAACGGTTCGGTAAAGGATTCGGTTATATTAATTTAAATTTGATGCGGCAATTCTTTTTAGCATATCCATTTAAACGAATTCTT
>PEVQ01000041.1:0-13076 GCA_002780205.1 Elusimicrobia bacterium CG06_land_8_20_14_3_00_38_11 | reverse complement strand
ACTGTCTAGCCAATCTGAAATTCCGCACACATTGGGTGCAAAATTTCCTCTTTCCTGGTCACATTATTGTTTACTTATGCGTCTTGAAGAGCATCACGAACGGAAATTCTATGAGTCGGAATGTATCAGTGGTAACTGGTCGGTCAGACAATTAGACAGGCAAATACAATCTATGCTTTACGAAAGGACAGCATTGTCCAAACATAAGATGGCGGTTATTGACAAAGCACATCAAAAACCAATAATACTGAAACCGGAAGACGAAATTAAAGACCCGTATATTTTAGAATTTCTTGGACTGAAAGATGAATATTCGGAATCTCAATTGGAGGAAGCGCTTATAAAACATCTGGAACATTTTCTTCTTGAATTAGGGATTGGATTTACTTTTGTCGCCCGTCAGAAAAGAATTACCCTTGAAGGCACTCATTACCGACTTGATTTGCTTCTTTATCATAGAATATTAAAATGTCTTGTGGCGATTGACTTAAAAATCGGAGAGTTCAGTCATGCGGATGCGGGGCAGATGAACCTCTATTTAAATTACTTGAAAGACAAAGAAAAGTTAACCGGGGAAAATGACCCCGTGGGTATTATTCTCTGTTCGGATAAGAAAAAAACTGTTGCCGAATATGCACTTGCGGGAATGAGCAATAAAATATTTGCTTCAAAGTATAAATTGCAATTGCCCGACCCCAATATCTTGAAAAAAGAAATAGAACATGAAAAACGACGTCTGCTTGAAATGAACATTATCAAAAATAAAAAATAATTGAAAGGAACTTAATTTATGCCCAGAGGAAGACCGAGAAAGATTAAAGACGAAGCGGGAAAGGAAGCAGTTCAAAGCAAAAAAAAAGTTGGTGAGCAGAACGAATCGCCGAAGGAAATATCTCCGACGGAATCCGCACCTGCCTCTACTCCCCCGCCTGTAAAACCGGTGCAATTAACCGAAGAAGAGCAGAAGCATATTATCTCGCGCAACATTGAAGACGAGATGAAGACCTCCTATATTGATTATTCAATGAGCGTCATCGTCGGCCGAGCACTGCCTGATGTTCGCGACGGCTTAAAACCCGTTCATCGCCGCATACTTTTCACGATGAAAGAAATGGGCTTAAGGCACAACACGGCATACAAAAAATCCGCGAGAGTCGTCGGTGATTGTCTTGGTAAATACCATCCTCACGGCGATATGTCCGTCTATGATGCGATGGTCAGAATGGCGCAGGATTTTTCGCTGAGGTATCCACTTGTAGAAGGTCAGGGAAATTTCGGTTGTTTTACCAAAGATACAAAAGTTAAATTAACGGATGGCCGGGATTTGAGTTTTGGAGAATTGATCAAAGAATATAATGCCGGCAAGAAAAATTACACTTATACAATTGCCGCAGATGGTTGTGTTGAAATTGCCGAGATACAAAAGCCGAGATTGACAAAAAAGAATGCTGAAATAATAAAGGTGTATTTGGACAACGGGGAAGAAATCAGATGCACATTGAACCATAGATTTATGTTGTTAAATGGGACATATAAAGAAGCGAGGAATCTTACAACAGGCGAGTCCTTAATGCCGCTGTATTTAAGATTATCTAATAAAAACGACGGATTAAAACCCGAACTTTTGAACTATCAGATGATATATATCCCGAAAAAAGATGAATGGATTCCGTGTCATGTTCTCGCCGATAAGTGGAATTTGCAAAGTAATGTCTACAAAAAATCAGCAGGGAAAATTCGGCATCACTTGGATTTTAATAAATTCAATAATAATCCAGACAATGTCAAGAGAATTCAATGGCAAGAACACTGGAATTTACACAAAGAAATAGCTTCTTTAAGGCACAAAGATAACAAATATGTAGAAAAAATAGCGTTTGGCAGAAAAGAATTTTGGTCTAAAACAGAAAATAGACAAGCATATTCCAAGAGAATGACAGAAAGAAATATAGAAAACTGGAAGAATTTAGAATACAGACATAAAATGGTAAAAACCTTAAGCGAAGTCAACAAAAAGTATATCAGGAAGAATCCACAAGTGAGGGAAATTTACAGTAAAAGGGCTACCGAAACATTAAAAAGATTATGGAAAGACCCGAAATACAGAGAATTATTTCATCAAAAAATAATTAAGGCAAACAAAAGCAGAGAAACAAATAATACCGGTAAGACAAAGTTCTTGAAAATATGTTTCTATATTCTGAAAAATCACCGCGAAATTTCAGAAGTATTGTATGAAAAAACAAGAAAAGAAATTTTCAAAACAAGTTTTACAAATTGGCAACTTGGACTTTCAAAATATTTCAATAATAATATGAACAATGTTTTATATGAAATAAACAGGAACCATAAAGTTAAAAAGATAGAATTTATTAAACAATTTGAAGATGTTTATGATTTAACGGTAGAAAATACGCATAATTTTGCTCTGGCAAGCGGTGTGTTTGTTCACAACTCCGTTGACGGCGACCCGCCGGCTGCGATGCGTTACACGGAAGTGCGTCTTGCACAGATTTCAGAAGAAGTGCTCGGTGATTTAGACAAAAACACAGTTGATTTCGGACCGAATTATGATGCGTCAATGACTGAGCCGCTTGTACTTCCTTCCAAACTTCCCAATCTTTTGTTAAACGGTTCTTCTGGAATCGCCGTCGGTATGGCGACAAATATTCCGCCGCATAATCTTACCGAAATTTGCGACGGCATAGCCGCAGTTATAGAAAATCCTGAAATTGATATCCCCGAAATTGGAAAAATTATAAAAGGTCCAGATTTCCCCACAGCCGGAATTATTTTCGGCAGGCAGGGAATAAAGGATTATTTTGCGACGGGCCGCGGTTCAATCCGCATTCGCGCAAAAGCGGAAATTGAAGATATAAAAAGCGGGAAAACGGCGATTATCGTTCACGAACTTCCTTATCAGGTTAATAAAGCGGTGTTAATAGAAACAATAGCGGATTTGGTGAAAGATAAAAAAATTGAAGATATTTCCGACATTCGCGACGAGTCGGACCGCGACGGTATGCGGCTTGTTATTGAGGTAAAACGGGACGGCAACCCGCAAGTTGTGTTAAATCAACTTTTCAAACACACTCAGATGGAATCATCTTTTGGTGTGATAATGTTAGCACTTGTAAATAACCGCCCACGCGTTCTTAACATAAAAGAGATGCTTCTGCATTATGCTGAGCATAGAAAAATAATTGTTGTCCGTCGGACAAAGTTTGAACTATCAAAAGCGGAAGCCCGAGCCCACATTTTAGAGGGCTTGAAAATAGCGCTTGATAACCTCAATAAAATAGTAAAACTTATACGTGAATCGAAGGATACCGACATAGCCAGGATGCGGCTGATGGATGAATTTGAGTTGTCAAAAATTCAGGCCCAGGCGATTCTGGATATGAAACTGTCGCAACTTACGGGTCTTGAACGGAAAAAGATTGACGACGAGTATCTTGAACTGATAAAGACGATTGAAAAACTGAAGTCCATTTTAGGCGACCCGAAAAAAGTACTCACCATAATAAAAACCGAACTTGCGGAACTCAAAGAAAAATACGGCGACGAAAGAAGAACAAAAATAACCGCCAATGCAGTTGACCTGGATATGGATGATTTAATTACCGAGGAGGACGTCGTCGTAACCATTTCACACGCCGGTTATATCAAAAGAATGCCGACGACAACTTATAAATCGCAGCATCGCGGGGGAAGAGGCGTGACCGGTATGACTACCCGCGAAGAGGATTTTATAGAAAATCTTTTTGTGACATCTACGCATTCTTACATGCTTCTTTTCACAAACAGGGGCCGCGTTTACTGGCTGAGGGTTTATGAAATTCCGGAGGCGACAAGGACATCAAAAGGCAAGGCGATAATAAATCTTGTCCAACTCTCATCTGTGGAGGAAAAAATCACCGCTGCGATTCCGATAAAATCATTTGAAGAAAAGAAGAGTTCGTATCTTTTGATGGCAACGCGAAACGGGACCATCAAAAAAACCGAACTTGCAGAGTACTCAAATATAAGAAAATCGGGAATCATCGCTATCAATCTTGAAGACGGCGATTCTTTAATAGATGTCAAACACACCGACGGGAAACAGGAGGTTATTCTTGCTACCAAAAACGGACTTGCCATCAGATTTAACGAAGAACAGATACGCAGTATCGGTCGGAGCGGAAAAGGTGTTCGCGGAATCCGTCTCAATAAAGACGACGAGGCGATAGGTATGGAGACGGTCTCTAAAAAGGACACGGTTTTAATCGCTACGGTCAACGGTTTTGGAAAGAGGACGGACATAGAGGATTACCGTCTGCAATCCCGCGGCGGGAAAGGCGTCATCAACATAAAAACCACCGACAGGAACGGCTGCGTCATCGGAATTAAAAATGTAAAGGACGACAGTGACATAATGCTGATGACCGAAAAAGGCATTATGATAAGGATGGCTGCGAAGGGCATCTCCGTTATAGGAAGAAACACGCAGGGTGTGCGGCTTATCCGTCTTGAAGAGGGCGACAAACTGGCATCAATCGCTTATGCGGCGAAGGAAGATAATGAAAAAAAAATTTGAGATGATAAATCATACCGCGGATGTTGGTATTATCGCTTACGGGAAGACACCGGGCGACCTTTTTGAAAATGCCGCACTCGGAATGTTTTCCATTATAACCCCGCTTGAAAAGGTCAGTGAAAAAATTTTAATATCCGTTTCAATTGACGCGCACGATAACGAGGAACTTCTTATAACCTTTCTCAATGAACTTCTGTATTATTATTCAACAAAAAAAGTGCTCTTTAAGAGATTTGATGTTATCAAAATAAATGAAACCCATTTAGATGCCAACATATCCGGCGAACAACTCTCCGCCCACGAAATTTCAAATGATATCAAAGCCGCCACCTACCATAATTTGAAAATAGAAAAAACCGCCGACGGCTACAAAACCCAGATAATTTTTGATGTGTAAAAACAGAAAATATGTCGCAGTCCTGTCCCTTAAAAAAAGTTGACGATTACAGATGGAAAATTGAAAAAACCGGCGGGATGCACACCGAGGGGTTGATTTTTGCTTCTGAAAAAATGGTGTCGAACATTTGTTCGGATAACGCATACCAGCAGGTCTCAAATGTTGCTACACTCCCGGGCATCGTAGGATATTCTCTTGCGATGCCGGATATCCATTGGGGCTACGGTTTTCCCATCGGCGGGGTTGCTGCTTTTAATCTCAACGGCGGAGTAATCTCCCCCGGAGGAATCGGTTACGACATAAATTGCGGGGTGCGGTTATTGCGGACGAACCTTTCCAAAAAAGACATTGGGAAAAATATCAAAAATCTAATTGCCGGACTTTTTACAAATATACCATCGGGTGTGGGTTCAACCGGCAAGTTAAATCTTTCATCGCAGGAAGTAAAAAATGTTCTTGAAAAGGGAGCATCGTGGGCGATAGATGCGGGCTTCGGTGAAAAAGTCGATTCGGAAAACATTGAGGAAAAAGGCATACTTGAAGGTGCAAATTTTGCCAATGTTTCACCCAGAGCGATTGAAAGAGGGCGGGAACAGTTAGGCACGCTCGGCGCCGGAAATCATTTTTTGGAAATTCAGGAAGTCGTTGAAATTTACGACGAAAAATATGCGCAAAAATTCGGGATTTTTTTGGGACAAATCACAGTGATGATTCATACCGGCAGCCGCGGGCTGGGTTATCAGGTCTGCGATGACTATATTAAAGTGATGCTTTCTGCTTCAAGAAAATACGGAATAAACCTGATTGATAAGCAACTTGCCTGTGCCCCCGTTTTGTCCGATGAAGGCAAAAAATATTTTTCGGCGATGGCTTGTGCGGCAAATTATGCTTTTGCGAACAGACAAATAATTACGCACTGGGTCAGAGAAACATTTATGAAGGTATTGACGAAATCCCCGAAGGACTTAGGACTTGAACTTGTTTATGATGTCGCTCATAATATCGGAAAATTTGAGGAACATGGCGGCCAAAAAATTTTTATTCACAGAAAAGGCGCCACCCGTTCATTTCCAAACATACCTGTTTTAATTCCAGGAACAATGGGAACTGCAAGTTATGTTCTGGTCGGGACCGAACAGGCGTTGAAAGAGACTTATGGAAGCACCTGTCACGGCGCCGGAAGGGTTATGTCAAGAACTCAGGCGTTAAAGGGTGAACGGGGTTCCGAACTTGCCAAACGGCTTGAAAGCGAAGGAATTACCGTCCATGCAAAAGAATGGAAAACGCTTGCCGAGGAGGCTCCGTCTGCCTACAAAGACGTAAATCTTGTTGTTGATGTCTGCCACCGCGCCGGCATCTCCCAAAAAGTCGCAAAAATGCGTCCGCTGGGCGTTATAAAAGGATGAAAAAAAATTATTAAAATTGTATTTGTAAAAATTAAGAAATTTTGTATAATAAGTTTATGATTGACATAAAAATTATCAGGGAAAATTCGGCTATTATAAAAGAAGGGCTCAAAAAAAGAAACTCAAAATTCAATCTTGACGAAATAATTCTGCTGGATGTTGATTACAGAAAAGTCCTTAAGGAAAATGAGGAACTGAAGGCAAAAAGAAATAAAATTTCCGATGAGATAGGAAAAGTTAAAGGGACAGAGGGACAGGGGGGCAGAGAAGCGTTAATCAAAGAGATGCAGTCATTGAAGCAGAAAATAAAGGACAGTGATGAAAAACTGAACGGTTTTGAGACGACACTTATAGAACAAATGTTCTATATTCCAAATATCCCGGATGAAACAGTTCCCGTTGGAAAATCCCCGGAAGATAATAAAGTTGTCCGACACTCTGGCGAAGTTAGAAAATTTGGTTTTGAACCGCTTGACCACCAGACGCTTGGCGAGAATTTGAAAATTTTTGATTTCAAAACTGCTTCAAAACTTTCCGGCAGCCGTTTTGCATTGCTTAAAAATGAAGGCGCAAAATTGGAGCGCGCTCTGATAAATTTTATGATTGATATTCATTTGACTCGCGGTTACAAAGAAATTTTTCCGCCTTTCATTGTTGAAAAAAAATGCCTCATCGGAACGGGGCAACTTCCGAAATTTGAGGAAGAACTTTACAAGTGCGGCGACAACGAATATCTGATACCTACGGCGGAGGTGCCGCTCAGCAACATTCACCGCGAAGAAATTTTAACGGAAGAACAACTCCCGCTCAAATATGTCGCTTATACCGCCTGTTTCCGACGGGAAGCGGGGTCTTACGGAAAAGATACCAGCGGACTTATCAGAAACCATCAGTTTAATAAAGTTGAACTTGTAAAATTTACAAAACCAGAGGACTCAATGGTTGAACTTGAAAAAATGGTTTCGGATGCCGAGGAGGTTTTAAGGCAACTTGAACTTCCATATCGTGTGGTTGAACTTTGCACTGCCGATTTGGGTTTTTCGTCGGCGAAGACATATGATTTGGAAATCTGGATGCCCGGTGAAAAAAAATGGCGTGAGGTTTCTTCCGTCTCAAACTGTAAGGATTTTCAGGCGAGACGGCTTAACTGCAAAATCCGGCGCGGTAAAAAATTGGAATTCATTCACACATTAAACGGTTCTGGGGTTGCCGTCGGCAGAGCGTTCGCCGCAATTCTGGAAAATTTCCAAAATAGCGACGGCTCAGTTTCAATTCCAAAAAATCTCGTAAAATATTTCGGTAAAGATAAAATCACATAAAATTTTTAATTTTTAATTTTACATTTTTAATTATTTTTGTCGGAGGTTGATATGGAATACGACAGAAGAATTGACTGGCAGATTAACAATAATGTAAAGATAGAACTTGTAAAAAGATGGATGAATGTTCAAAAATTGAAGATTACGACGACGAAAGGCAATGTGGAAATCAAAGGCGATTTGGAATTTACCGGCAAAGCGGCGCAGGATTTAGAAGAATCCGCCGTTATGAATATGCTTAAAACATTGGATATGGCGTTAAAGGGAATACCAAATCTCCGGGATGTGAAATGGAATCTTGATTGTTTTAAGAAAGTCGGTTCGCGCTGGCAGGCGATTAAATCGCTTAAAGCAGATAAATCAAAAGAAAGGGAAAAAAAGGAAGAGGAAAAAAAGACTAATTTATGAAAATATTTACCGATAAAGTTGATTTTGAGACGAAAGGTAACTGCGATATCATTGATATCAGCAAAGAACTTGAAAAAATTTTGGGAAAATCAAAAATAAAAAACGGCATCCTGAATGTTTTTATTGCCGGTGCGACGGGCGCAATTACTACGATAGAATACGAAGCGGGTTTAATTTCCGACTTGCAGAACTTACTTAAAAAAATCGCGCCTGAAACCGGCGAATACGGGCATAATAAAACGCATTCCGACAGGAACGCCCACTCGCATTTAAGGGCGTCGCTTCTCGGACCTTCACTGACTGTTCCGGTTGATGAAAGCAAAATGGTTTTGGGCAAATGGCAGCAGATAATTTTCGTTGATATGGACAACCGCCCGAGGAAAAGGGAAGTTTTGATAAAAATTA
This sequence comes from Elusimicrobia bacterium CG06_land_8_20_14_3_00_38_11, assembly GCA_002780205.1. Taxonomy (GTDB): domain Bacteria; phylum Elusimicrobiota; class UBA8919; order UBA8919; family UBA8919; genus UBA8919. The sequence continues at coordinate 4,565 of PEVQ01000041.1, read as the reverse complement.
TAGGTGATTGATATGCTGTTGGGTATAATGTCTGACTCGCACGATAATATGAACGCCATCAGAAAGGCGGTTGATTTTTTCAACGGGAAAAATGTTGAAATTGTTTTGCACGCCGGCGACATTGTCTCGCCTTTTACCGCCCAGGAATTTTCAAAATTGAAAATGAAATTTGCCGGTGTCTTCGGCAATAACGACGGCGATAAACCATATTTATTGGAAAGGTTTAAAAATATCGGGGAAATTAAGCAGGATTTTTTTGAGTTGAATCTCGGCGGGAAAAAAATTGTCGTTATGCACCAGCCGAAATTCATAGACCAGTTAAAGATATGCAAAAATTACGATGTTGTCATTTACGGGCACACCCACAAAATTGATATAAGAAAGGATTCCGCCCTTGTTATAAATCCCGGTGAATGCGGCGGATGGCTCACCGGAAGAAGCACAATCGCAATTCTTGACACAAAAACTCTCACCCCTGAAATAATTGATTTATAATGAAAAAATCCATTTTATTTTTATTTATTGAACTCTTGCTCTGTCAATATATTTTTGCCGATATTTTTTGTAAAGCGAAGGTTCTGAAAATCGGTGGCACTGAAATAAAAGGAAATGCCAAAATTGAAAATGTTTCATTGAAAATCATATCGGGCAAACATAAAAATAAAATTGTTGAGACGAAAAATTATTTATGGGATGAAAAAAATTACAACACATACATTAAGCCCGGCGACACAATTGTAATTAGAATAAATGAAACTATAGACGGAAAAATTGACAGAGTTTCAATTAAAGGTTACCGGCGTGATAAAATTCTTTTTTTGTTTTTGCTGGTTTTTTTAATTGTTGTTTTTCTTACCTGCGGCAAAAAATGGCTGGTTGTAATCGCATCTATCACGGTGACAATTTCATCCTTTATGTTTCTGCTTTTACCGATGCTGAAAAACGGTCATCCTCCGATTATCGCCTGCGGCTCTGTCGCGATGCTTATTGCTTTAGCGATGTTATTGTTAATTTTAGGTTTCTCAAAAAAGTTCATAGCGTCGGTATTGAGTTTATCAATAGGAATGCTGTTTTCCGTTTTACTCTCTATAATTTTTATCAATTTAACAAAAATCTCCGGTATATTTATGGAGGGTTCCAGAATGCTTCTTACGGCAACGAGGTCAATAACCGGTTGGACGATTTCAGATTTTCGTGGAATTATTATCGGCAGTGTTATCATTGCCGCACTCGGCGTAACGATTGATATTATTGTGGATATAGTCGTCGGTATGAGCGCTTTGCATAATGCAAAAAAAGATATTGCCAGAAAAGAGTTGATGGCATCGGGACTAAAAATCGGCAGGGATGTTTTAAGCGGGATGCTCGGAAGTTTGTTTTTGGTCTTTACCGCAAGTTCAATTATTATGATGACCGTTTATACCGTGTTAAAAACACCGGCTTTGAGAGTAATTAATTGGGAGTTTTTTGCTGTTGTCCTTTTGGAAGCGTTTATCGGCAGTTTAACATTTGTAATAGTAATTCCAATAACCGTTTTGGTCTCAAGTTTAATTTTTACAAAAAAATAGTATGAAAAAAAGTCGGATATTTTATATCATTTTTCATTTTATATTTTTAATTTTTTATTGCCTCTATGCCGACTCCTGGCCGGAACCGCCGGATTACGATTTTTATGCCCATCCGTTATTGGAGGTCTCAAATGCAGATGATATATTTATGCTTGGAAAGGTGCTGAATACGGTTGAGAAACAAGGGCAAAAAGAAACACTGAATATAAAATTGCTCAACGGCAAGATTGTGAAAGCAGAAAAATATGAAAGCGAAGTTCCGATTCTAACAAAAAAAGGTACACCAGTTTTGCTCACTCAAAACAAATCTGAAAAAACGGTTATAGTTGATTATGACAGGAGTTCTTACCTTTCAATACTTGCTGTCTTATTTATTCTTGCCGTTTTAATTGTCGGGGGAATTAAAAAACTAACAGGACTTACTGCCATCGGCGCCGGCATAATTTTTGTTATTTTTATTTTTTTGCCGCTGATTCTTCGCGGTTGGTCGCCGTTATTTTTGGCGGCAATTTCTGTAATTTTAATTACCGTATCCGTAATAACCGGTATAAATGGGTTGAATAAAAAAAGCATCTCCGCAATAGTCGGTACAATTTTAAGTTCTATTTTTGTTATGATTTTGGGCTTGATTTTTTATCCTCTTGCAAATATAAACGGTTTTTCGTTGGAACCGGTTCAGATGTTAAATTATTTTTCTAAAAATTATACTTCTTTTCCATTTGAAAAATTTTCCGAACTTTTAATTTCAATTCTGCTTATCGGCGCTACCGGAATAATTATTGATGTCGCTGTATGCGTTGCTTCCATAATGGAAGAACTCATCTCAAAAAACAGCCGGATTGCGAGAAAACAATTACTGATGCTTGGTTTGAAAGCAGGCCGCGAAATCGCCGCCACCGTTTCCAATACGCTTATACTGGCATATTTCGGCAGCGAACTTATTTTTATACTCGCTGCTACTTTATCAATTAAATCATATGCTCAACTTTTTAATAATGAATGGTTTTTTATAGTTGTGTTTCAGATGCTGGCCGGTTCTATCGGCTTTTTTATAGCAGTTCCGTTAACCGCCCTTACCGCCAGTTTTCTGATGGTGAAAAAATAGATTTTCCCTTACCTCAAAATAAAAAAATTTAGAAAATAAAAAAAGTACTTGACAAAAACGCAGTTTTATGTTATACTGATATTGGAAATGATTATCAATTAGAATGATACTATGAGAAATGATAATTGGTGGTGCGGCAGGTTCAGGGGCTGCGGATATAAAGTAACCGTTCCGAGAGAAGCGATTTTGGAAGTTTTAAGTTTAACGGATAAACACTTGAGTGCCGAAGATATCTATCTTGCCGTCCACAAAAAATATCCGGCAATAGGGCTTACGACCGTTTACAGGACGCTTGACATCTTGGTGAGTATCGGCTTAATTTACAAGTTTGATTTCGGCGACGGAAGAGCCAGATTTGAACTCGCAGAGGACTCAAAAGGCAAAAAACACCATCATCATCTTATCTGTACGAAATGCGGAAGGATAATTGATTACACCGATTTTATTGATGACGAGTTTGAACTTTTACAACTTGTCGAAAAAGGTCTTTCAAAAAAATATAATTTCAAAATAAGCGGGCATCTCATCCAATTTTGCGGATTATGTGATAAATGCAGGTAGTTTATATTTTTCTCTGTTAATGAAAATAGTTTTCATTAACAATATATCCCCGAATTTATTCGGGGGTGAGCGAAATCATTGGAGGTCAAAAAAATGAGAATCGGTGTAACTCTTGAAAATGACAAAGGGATGGATGGGAATGTATGTATGCATTTTGGACAATGCAGCCATTTTTTGATTGCCGATGTGAAGGATGGAAAAATCACAAAAAGCGAGGTTGTGGTTAATAACGCCCAGCACGGCGGCGGAGGTTGTCAGGCGGTAGATGAAATACTGAAACACAAAATCACACATATAATTTCAGGCGGTATGGGCGGCCGCGCCCAACAAAAACTTAAACAGGCGAATGTGGAGATTCTTGGATATACGGGCAAAGTAAAAGACGGCATTACAAAACTTCTTGAAGATTCTTTAGGCGGAATAGATGCTTGCAAAGAACATGCCGAGCGTAAATAAAAGAGAGATAGCCTCTTTGACATAAGATTCTTGGTTTTTATGGCAAGAAAATATTTTTTTAGACGGTAATTCGGGCAGTCGTAGAGCCACAAATTGTAGCAGTTTATTTTTCTTTAAAGCTAACCACGAAGACATTCCCGATAGAACAATTCGGGGACAGGTTCCAACGAGGAATTAAAAGTTTTTTTTTGTGCTTTCTAATTTTCGTGATTTCGTGGTAAATTTTTCCGACTTGTTCGGGTTAGGAGGATAAAGAAATGCCTATGTATACTTACATTTGTAAGGACTGCGGGCAGAGTTTTGAATTGCTTGTAGGGATTAACGCCGGCAAGGAAGAGTTAAAATGTGAAAAATGCGGCAGCAAAAATATTCAGAGAACAGTTGCAACTTTCAATACCGGTTCCGGAGGCAGTTCGTCTTCATCGTCAAGTTGTCCTACCTGTTGTGGCGGGGCCTGTAATTTAGGTTAGTATATGGAGCAACATATAAATGGTTCTGTAAAGTAAAAAATGGTAGCCACAGAATGGCACAGAAAAACACAGAATTTTTATACAAAGAGTGAATTAAAGAGATTAATTCTTTAACTTTCAGTGAAGTTCTGTGAAATTCTGTGGCTGAATTACAGAACCATATAAATAATCGGAGGTTTTGATATGAAGCACATTTATGGACCTGTTCCATCAAGAAGATTGGGCTTTTCGTTAGGACTTGATTTGGTCCCGTATAAGATATGCAGTTTTGATTGTGTTTACTGTCAACTCGGCAAAACAACATTAAAAACGGTAGTCAGAAAAATACATGTCCCGTATAGAAAAATTATAGATGAATTAAAGGATGTATTAAAGCAGAAAAAGAAAATTGATTATATAACGATT
>PEVQ01000119.1 GCA_002780205.1 Elusimicrobia bacterium CG06_land_8_20_14_3_00_38_11 | reverse complement strand
ACTACTCAGAGCGGAATATACTTTACATCGGTGAAGCACTTCGTCTGTCACCCTGAGTGGAACAAAGGGTCTCGCATTTTAACATCGAGATTCTTCGCCTGTCACCCTGAACTCGTTTCAGGGTCTATAGATGCTGAATCAAGTTCAGCATGACACCATCTTCCATGTAAAGTATATTCCGCTCTTGTTAGTAAGCGACTTCGTCGCAATGATTACGGCGATAAAGTCAAGCGATGTCGGCGACAACATTTTCATCGCTGCCCTAAAGGACTGCTTCGCTGTAATCGGTCTTTTATCGCTGTCATCTTATCCCGATTTTATTGAATACAAATCCCGTTGAGACCTTCGGATAAAAATATGTTGATTTTTGAGGTAAAACAATTTTTTTATTCACAACAGATTTCAAGTCCTCAATTGCTAACGGTTTTACAATAACTGCCGCTGCGAATTTGCCGCTGTTCACTTCTCTTATCGCCTCCTGTTCATCTTTCATATAGTTAATTTCTTTGTTTTTTAATATGGTTGAATGCAGATATTGGAATGGTAAAATGTCGGATTTTTGCGGAACTTTCAGATAATAAAATTTATTTTTGACATAAAATTTGAAATCGCACTTTTTGTTAAATTCAAAAAAATCCGCTAATTTTTCCGTATCTTTTCCAGTCCAGTTTTTTATTAAACGATGCGTCGGCAGTATCAATAATCCATTGCTTTCAAACGGACATAAAAATGTAAGAATATAACCGCCTTTGGTATATTCAAAAAATGTTTCGTATCTGTGATGACCGTCGGCAATAAGTATTTTATTGTTTTTTAGAAGATTTTTAAGTGATTTTATTATTTTTTTATCGTCAATAATCCACATTTTTTCTTTACCATTTGGTATATAAGCAAAATTGAGCGGTTTTTGCTTTTTAATTTTTAGAACTATTTTTCTGAAAATTTCTTTTTTATCGGAAAAAAGACAGAATATCGGGCTTGTGTTTATATCGGTCGTTTTCAAAAGGTTCAGACGGTCTAACTTGGGTGCTGCGTGCGTTTTCTCATGGGGAAAAATATTTTTGCCGAATTTTTCGGTTTTAAGAATTGCAAAAAAACCGCTTCTGACATATTTTTTTTCCTTGAATGTAAAACTTTGCTCATAAATATAAAATGACGGCAACAAATCCTTAATCAGAACTTTTTTCACACTCCATAATTCAAATTTTTTTTTTGCAGATTGGTAATTTGAAGGATATTCTATTCTTACCGCGTTATAAGGATTTTTTTTGAGATAACCTGTTTTTTCAGACGGAGATATTATGTCATATGGCGGACAGATTAAATCGGAAATATTTTTTTTATCGTATCGGACGGCGCGAAACGGAATAATGTCAGTCATAAAGTGATTTTATATAATTCCAACCGAAATGTCAATAAAAAAAAACCCCCGCTCCGCTTTCGCAGAAATCCGAGGGTTTTTTAATCCATTAAAAACAGCCGCTTATCTGCGGGCCATTTTCGCTCTGGATACATTGCCTTTCTTGTCAAGAAAATAAAGGTAACCTTTCTCTTTCTTTACGCCGACCTTTGCGACTTTTTGAGGTTTACCGCCTTTACCTTTCTTGCGACCGCGGGCCATTTTCGCTCTGGAAACATCGCCCTGCTTGTCAATGTAATACAGATAACCAGACGCTCTTTTTACGCCTGCTTTTGCAATTTCCTGTGCCATTCTATCTCACCCCCTTTTTTGTTAAAATTTCTTCCCGAACTACTCGGGCTGTGTTCTTTCGACCTTGTTCAGGATAAACATAAATCTCTTTTTTCCAATTTCTTATTATGATACTGTCTTTATTTTTTGAAATTACATACTCAGGTGAAATCGGAACTTTTCCTCCGCCGCCGGGCGCATCAATAACGAATGTTGGCACCGCATAACCGGTTGTATGCCCGCGAAGCGACTCAATTATTTTGATTCCGACATCAACCGCTGTCCGGAAATGCGAAGTTCCCGGCGCCAAATCGCACTGATAAATGTAATACGGTCTAACTCTTATTTTCATCAACTCGTGCATAAGTTTCATCATAATTTTTGGAGTGTCGTTAATGCCTTTCAACAAAACCGTCTGGCTGCCGAGAGGGATTCCGCTATCGGCAAGAAGTCCGCAGGCAATTTCTGTCGCTGGCGAAATTTCTTTCGGATGATTACAATGTAAAGAAATGTACAAAGGATGATATTTTTTTAACACTGCAACCAAATCCGGCGTAATCCTTTGAGGTAAAACAACAGGCACCCTTGTTCCTATTCGGATTATTTCAACATGCGAAATTTCACGCAAATTTTTCAGAATTGATTCAAGTTTTTCATCTGCTAACATTAAAGGGTCGCCGCCGGAAATTAAAACATCCCGGATTTTTTTGTTTTTTCTTATATAATTATAAGCGGCTTCCAACTGTTCGGCGGATAGCGATGTTTCTTTCTGCCCGACAATACGCCGGCGGGTGCAATGACGGCAATACATCGCGCACAGATCGGTTACCAATAAAAGAACCCTGTCGGGATAGCGATGGACGAGACCATCAACGACCGTATCTTTTACTTCGCCGCAGGGGTCGGACAAATCGTCTTCGGAAAAATTAAGTTCCGGATATGTGGGAATCGCCTGACGTCTGACTGGACAGTTAGGGTCGTTTTTATCTATGAGCGTTAAAAAATACGGGGTAATTGACATTTTCAGACGGGAATCGACACCGCAGGCGGCAAGTTCGCTTTCCGTTAAGTTGACATATTTTGAAAGTTCGGAAGCAGTCGTTATGCGATTTTTTAACTGCCACTTCCAATCGTTTTTTTTCGCTTCGCTCACCCCCCCCGACTGAAGTCGGGGGCTACAAGTCGGGGCTACATTATCAGTTTGAATTTGCTCCATTGACGGCGGATTAAAATCCGCCATTCCGCAAATTCGTTTTTTTCCGGTCATTTTTTATTTTTTTTCCTTGTCCCCTTCAAAAAGTCCCATCTGCGGTGCGCGGGGCGTAGTAATAATTTTTTCTTTCAGCCAGTTATCAATAACCTCTCTGGAAAATCTGTATTGTCTTCCGATTTTTGATGCGGGAATTTTATTTTGTCTGATTAAATTGTAAATTTTTGATTTCCCGATTCCAAGATATTCCGCAAGTTCTATTATTGACATTACATCTTTTGTTTCCGCCATATTTTTTTACCTTCTTTATCGCAAGCGAGGGAAAAATTAGCAAAGCGTCTGAAGAGCCTCAACCTGCCTACCGCCAGGCAGGTTTGCGACTTATTTTTTCCAGGAGCAAATTGTCCCAAAAGCGGGACTATAGCGCCGCGAGTTCTAACGAGCGTCTCAAAGCGACCGCAGGGAGTCCCCGTGGGAATATTTGTTCCCGAGCGATGTCCATATTTTACCACCTCTTATCTTTCACGGTTCTGTAATTCAGCCACAGAATTTCACAGAACTTCACTGAAAGTTAAAGAATTAATCTCTTTAATTCACTCTTTG
>PEVQ01000252.1 GCA_002780205.1 Elusimicrobia bacterium CG06_land_8_20_14_3_00_38_11 | reverse complement strand
TAATTCGGTATAAAGCGAACACTAATCACACCGTAACATTGAGAATATATAATCTCGCCGGCGAACTTGTCCGAGAAATTAAAGGCGATGGGAGTCAGTTCGGTATTTCTTCTATTAAAAAAATTCCGTGGAATTTAGAAAATGACGATGGTTCGGAAGTCGCTTCCGGAATTTATATTTACATACTTCAACTTGAAGAAACCGACGATGACGGCGAAAAGGCGACGGTGAAGAAAAAGTTGGCGATAATAAAGTGACGCGAAGGTGTCATTCTGAGGCGAAGCCGAAGAATCTCAAAACGAGATGTTTCGCTTCGCTCAACATGACAAACGAAAAAACTAAAACGGGAAAAAATATGAAAAAAACAATTTGTTATCTGTGTTTATCTGTGTTTATCTGTGGCTTTTCTTACGCCCTTGAAATAAAATCCGTGTCCGTTACTGACCAGTTGGGTTCGGTGCGCGCCAACTACTCGCACACGGAAAAAGTAAATCTTAACACAAGCGTTTTCAACGATATGATTACCGACAGAATTTCTTTCAGATTTGAAATAAAAGACCCGGCGGGTGCCGTGAGATTTACTCACACCGGCAATTCAATTCCGGGAACAATCGGTGACGGCGGCTCGTCGGTGAAATATATTCCGATTGCAAACTTTTTCTCAACCAGCGGAAATTACAAACTTACCGTTACGGCGAATGCGGTTTCCAAAGAAACATCATTTTCCGTCTATTCGCCGAATATCACGCCGACATACCCTTCAAATTATGCGCGTGATTTAACCGATAAGCCGCTTGTTTTCAGATGGGTGGCATCAGGCGCAGCAAAATACAAAATATCTGTGGCTATTGATGCGGCATTTTTTAATACGCTTCTTACCGACGAAACGGCGCTTTTGCAGTACAGTTATCCCGATAATCCGACGGATGTCCGGCAGAAACTTTCCGCCGGCACCGTATATTACTGGAAAGTTGAGGGGCTTGATGCTGCAGGAAATATCGTCGCAAAAATGGCGTCGCCTTCCAACTTCACCATAAAGTCAACAGCAATAACCGTTGCCGCAAAAGACCTTATTATTTTGGATATTATTCCGACGCCGAATCTTCCCAAAGTGACGGTAAGCGTTAAAAATCAGGGCGGGAAAACGGAGAATGCAATTCCGCTGTCATTATACTTAAATGGAATGTTAGTCGGCACTCAAAATATAGATACAATTTCCGTCGGCGAGACAAAATCGCTCAGTTTTCTGACGAACATTTCGGGGCTGGTTATAGCGATGGCGTCTTTAACTTTTGACGACGATAATGTAAAGAATAATATTTTTATGAAACAGATAAATGTCTTTACGGAGGCAGTTGAAAAAGCAAAAATACTCGGCACGGTGATGACATCCTACGGCAAAAAACTTCCCGATGCGGTTGTTAAGTTTGACGGTCAATCAAAAGGAACGGTTCTGACAAATTCCGGCGGCGAGTATAAAATAGAAAATCTATCGCTCGGCGAATATAAACTGAGCGTTTCTTCAAGCGGATATATTGATGCGGAAAGCATTGTTAAGGTGGATAAATTAAAAGCATATACGAATGTTGATTTTAAGTTGAAGCCGGTTGAAATCGCCAAACAGGAAGAGGCGTCTGCTATCGGAATTATTAAAGGTCTTGTTGCTGATGAAAATAAAAAAGGTCTTGCGGAAATAGAGGTTGTTCTTCTCAAAAAAGACAAAAACGGCAAACTTGAAGAATACAAAAAAATGTCTTCCGATAAAAACGGTTACTACAAATTTTTAGATGTGTCCGTCGGCGAGTATGTGTTGTCGGTTAAAAACGATGCTTATGAAAATGTGGAAATCCCGGTTGAGTTAAAGGACGGAAAAACTGAGATAAAAGACATAAAGTTGAGCGTCAAAAAAGAGGAAGTCGCATTAAAAGAGGACTACTCAAAGGACTCAAAAAAATTGTGGGCTAAGTTAAAGGACTTCATCAAAGATGAGAAAATATTATCTCAGTTAGACGGTTACGGAATTTCCGGCGTAGAAACGAAAGCGGATGTCAATAAGATAATTTCCGAATTGGAAAACGGGAATGCAAAAATAACAGCAATTGAAGTATCAAGCGAGTAAGGATAGTTAATCATTTAGCTAAATGAGAAAACGAAAAATATTGTCCGACGATAATTTTAACAAGATGGTTAATCATTTAGTTAAATGATTAAGTGAGAAAAATATTTTAGATGGAGTAAAAAATGAAAATAAAAATCGGGAAGTCGGAAGTCGGAAGTCGGAAGTGGTTAAAGCAATTTATATTGTGGAGTTTTTTACTTACCACTTACCACTTACCACTTACCGCTTCTCAGATGACAGGCGTTATCACAACTATAAAAGGCGAAGTTCAGGTATTGCCTTATCAGAAAAATATCTGGCAGCCGTCAAAAGTCGGAGCGTTTCTTTACGAAGGCGACACGGTAAAGACATTGAAAAATTCTCAGGCGGCGCTCACTTTAACAAACGGCGTTGTGCTCAAATTAAACCAAAACACGGAGTTTTCTTTTGATGTAACCAGTTCAATTGAAAAAGTCGGCTCCCAAATAAAAATGGCAGCAGGGCAGATTTGGTCAAGAGTGCGCCCGAAAACAAAATTTGAGATCCACACGCCGGTTGCAATCGTTGCGGTAAGAGGCACGGAGTTTGATGTGAATTACGGCGGCGGGAAACTAAAACTTAAGGTCTACAAGGGCATAGTCAACTTAAAAAACAAATTCGGGAATAAGGATGTGAAAGAGGGGAAGGAATCATCGGCAGGAGATGACGGCGCGCCGGAGGAACCTAAAGACAGCAAAAAAGAAGATAAAAAATGGGACGACGAAATAGTGTCCAAGGGTTCGCTTAAAATAGAAACAAAAACCGCGAAACCGGTCACGGATGTGTCGTTTGAAATAGCGGTTTCCGTATATGATGCGGATAATAAATTGGACAAAAAAGCGAAGCCGGGAATAACGGTTAAGTCGGACATAGCAGAAATGTCCTTTTCTTCCGACGGTGCAAATTGGAGCAGCGAACTCAAAACCGAAGGTTTTGCAGAAGGTGTTGTGAAACTTTTTGCAAAAACATCTGCCTCCGGCGCCAATTCAATTATTGCTTCATCAGACGGCTACACAGCCGGACAATTAACTATTACAGTCAGCCCAGCCAAAACAAAAACACTCAAACTGAAAGTCACCTCATCAACCGGCGACGAGGGACTCCTCCTCAAATTTAAAAAAAAATGATGTGAAACTGACACAGAAAAAACATCAGAAGAAAAAAAATGATTACTTCTATTGAGAGTAAAATCGCTTATGGCAAAACTTAAAAAAATCAAAAAAAGTACTTGATATAATAATTTAAGTTTTGTATAGTTATACCAGAAATGG
>PEVQ01000101.1:2132-5411 GCA_002780205.1 Elusimicrobia bacterium CG06_land_8_20_14_3_00_38_11 | reverse complement strand
TGACAACCAAACCCTAATTTTAGCGTAGCGTCATTTTTAACTTTTAATTTTTAATTGCCTCTATCTTACCTCTCCCGTTGTTGTATCATACTCCCACTTTCCTTCCGGAATTCTGTCAATATATCCTGAAGATACCATTTCATCAAGCGTTTCCGGAAATTTTCCTTTTTCATATTTATAATTTCGCAGAGCATCATTTAAGATTTTCAAATTTGTCGATCGCGCGATTTCCGACGCCCTGTCCGTCGGTGTCTTTATAGTTTGCGTGACTTTTTCGGATATTTTTGACTGTTTTTTGAAATAATCAGCCGCAAAATATATGCCGATTAAAACAACAGCCAAAACAAAAATCAGTTTTTTTGTCATTTCTAATCTATATGACAAATGTCATATATTTCCGACGGAGATGCTATTTTTTTTTCAGTATTCCCCGCATCTCTTTTACCGCTTGAAAAAGCCCGACAAAAACTGCACGGCAGATGATTGAATACCCGATGTTGAGTTCATTCATCCCTCTAATTTTGGCAATATCCCGAACATTTTCATAATCCAGTCCGTGACCCGCATTTAATCCTATACCAAGTTGTAAAACATATTCTGACGCCTTTTTAATTTTTACAAGTTCTTTTTTTCTTTCTGTTTTATTTCTTGCATCGGCATATTTACCTGTATGAAGTTCAACAAAATCCGCACCTATTTTTTTTGCTATGTCTATCTGCTCAAAAGCGGGGTCAATAAAAATACTAACTTTGATTTTTTTACCTTTCAATTCGCCCACAACCTTTTCAATTTTTTTTCTATTTGATACGATGTCAAGCCCGCCCTCAGTAGTTAACTCCTGCCTTTTTTCCGGAACAAGGCAAACATAGTCAGGAACTATTCTTTTTGCAAAAGCAACTATGTCGGTAGATATGGACATTTCAAGGTTTAGTTTTGTTTTTATAATTCTTTTAAGATTTTTTACATCACCATCATTTATATGTCTTCTGTCCTCGCGAAGATGCACGGTAATTCCATCAGCTCCGGCATCTTCGGCAATGTGAGCCGCAAAAACAGGGTCGGGGAAAAAACCTCTTCTTAAATTTCTTATAGATGCGATATGGTCAATATTAACGCCAAGTTTTACCATAGTAAAAGCAATTAAAAATTGAAAATTCAAAATTAAAAATTGATGGTAGCGGCAATTTCCTGGGCGTACTGATTTATTACCTTTTCGCCAGGACCTTCAACCATAATTCTTAAAAGCGGTTCGGTGCCGGAATATCTAACAAGCACCCTGCCGTTACCGTTAAGTTTTTTCTCAACAGATTTTATTACATCGGACAGTTTTTTGTTCTCGGCAATAGGAATTTTCTTTTCAACTTTTACATTTAATAAAATTTGAGGATATTTTTTCATAGTTTCTGACAATTGTGATAATGATTTTTTGCTTTTTTTTATTATGGCTGAAATTTGAATAGAGGTAAGAAGTCCGTCGCCAGTATTTAAAAAATTTCTGAAAATTATATGTCCCGACTGCTCGCCGCCTAAAATTACATCGTTTTTAATCATTTCATCATGGACATATTTGTCACCGACGGCGCTGCTTATAATTTTTATACCGTCACGCTCCATCGCGATATTAAATCCGAAATTTGCCATAACCGTAGCAACCACGGAATTATTTTTAAGTTCTCCTTTTTTATTAAGTTCATCAGCGGCAATCGCTATAAGACAATCGCCGTCGCGAATTTCACCCGTTTCATCAACAAAAATACATCTGTCGCCGTCGCCGTCAAAGGCTAGCCCGAAATCGGCATTATTTTCGACAACGGCATTTCGTAAGTTTTTAAGATGCAGCGAACCGCAATTTTTATTTATATTTTTACCGTCGGGCGAAACGGAGAGAGTTATTATTTCCGCTTTAAGATGTGAAAAAACCTCCGGTGCAATTTTATAGTTTGCACCGTTGGCGCAATCAAGGACAATTTTTAATCCGCTTAAATCAAAATCTCTTGGAAGTGTTGAGTATAAAAATTTCGTGTATATATCATCCGCATAATTATCTGAAACCTCATATTTGCCCGCAGGTTTCTCGCTTTTATTAAAATTTTTGCTTAAGGTAAGTTTTTCAATTTCAAGTTCTTTGTCGTCTGAAATTTTAATTCCTTCATTTGAAAAAAATTTTATGCCGTTGAACTCTGCCGAATTATGAGACGCTGAAATAACGCATCCGGCCGACGAGCCTCTTATTGTTGTGATATAAGCGACAGCAGGGGTAGGAAAAACCCCGCAATCAAAAACATCAACGCCCGCAGCTGTTATACCATCACACAATGCTTTTGAAATCCACGAGGATGATTCGCGGGTATCACACCCCAGTATAAATTCTTTTTTTGAAGAATCGTTAATTATTGCCGCAGCGGCAGAACCTATTTTTTTTATAAAATCCGCCTCAAGGGGATACTTACCTGCAATGCCTCTGATACCGTCGGTGCCGAAAAGTTTTTTCATTGTGAAGTCGCGAATAACTAATCACGAATATTATCACGAATGTTCACGAATAAAACCTTGCTGTTATTCGTGTCTTGTTCGTGATGTTTGCCTTTATTCGTGTGCCTCTATTTGTGATTTATTTGCTAAGTTTCTGTTTTATAAACCATAATAACACCGCAAGTATAACGGAAAGAATTTTTATGTCAAAATTTTTTTTAAGCCAGTCGATTTTCATTATCGTTTGTTCTCCTCTTTAAAAAATGTTTTTCCTGTTTGTTCCATATATTAAACAAAAGTTTTTCAAGATTATTTATCTCAATGTCTTTTTCAAGTTTACCGTTATGCGAAGTTGAAATGCTTCCGGTCTCCTCGGAAACAACAATTACAAAGGCATCCGAAACCTCGGTTATGCCGATGGCCGCACGGTGTCGCATCCCGAGAAATTTTGATATTGCCGGATTTTCGGTTGAAGGAAGAACGCATGCCGCCGCTACGATTTTTGAACCGGATATTATAATCGCACCGTCGTGAAGAGGCGTTCTGGGATTAAAAATTGAAATTAAAAGTTCGTGCGATATATCCGCATTGATTTTTATCCCTTTTTCAATAATATCTTTAAGACCCGTTTGCTGTTCAATAACGATAAGCATTCCGATTTTTTTATATGAGGATTCTTTCACGGCGGAAACGATTTCTTTTATGGCGACAATTTCTTCTTTCATAAAAAAATGGGTTATTTCTCCGCTGCCGAGTTGCGCGAGAGCCGAACGGATATCCGGTTGAAATACGACCACTAAAATAACA
>PEVQ01000101.1:1919-2095 GCA_002780205.1 Elusimicrobia bacterium CG06_land_8_20_14_3_00_38_11 | reverse complement strand
TTGTTTCAAGTTTAAGATAAATTGACACCGCCGTTACAAGTCCCAAAACAACAATTCCTAAAAGCACCTGAACTGCCCGGGTTCCCTTAATAAGAATTATCAGACGGTAAAAAATATAGGATAAAAGCAGAATATCAATTACATTCAGCAGAATTTCTTTATACATTATTTTTATT
>PEVQ01000101.1:0-1909 GCA_002780205.1 Elusimicrobia bacterium CG06_land_8_20_14_3_00_38_11 | reverse complement strand
AACTTGATTCAGCATCTATAGACCCTGAAACGAGTTCAGGGTGACAGACGAAGTACTTTACGGATGTAAAGTATTTTATGCTCCCCTTAGTAACTTGCCTTTTGTATTGCCTCAAAAACGGTAAGCGCTCTTTTTAACGACAAGACATCGTGAACTCTCAGATACCCGGCCCCGTTCAACAATGAATAAATAGATGATGCTATTGTGCCCTCTAAACGGTTTGAAACATCAACATTCAATAAACCTCCGATAAAAGATTTTCTTGAAGGTCCGACCATAATAGGTATTCCTAATTTTCCGAATTTTGAGAGATTTTTCAAAAGCATAAGATTATGCTGCAGTGTTTTTCCGAAACCGATTCCGGGGTCAAAAATTATTCTTTCTTTTTTTATGCCTTTTGATTTTGCAAATTTTAGCCGCTCTTTGAAAAATCTGTAAATCTCCGAAACAACATCTTCATATTGGGGATTTTTTTGCATATCCTGCGGCGTTCCTTGCATGTGCATAATTATAACCGTTACTTTTTTTTCGGCGACAACTTCCGCCATATTTCCACCGCGCCATCTCAAACCGTAGATATCATTAACTATTTCCGCACCCGCATCAATGGCATTTAACGCAACTTTATCTTTATATGTGTCAACTGAAATGGGAATGTGAGGAAATTTTTTTTTGATTTCTTTTATAACCGGAACAACCCGCTTTATTTCCTCATCTTCTGAAACGGCGATGCTTCCCGGTCTCGACGACTCGCCGCCGACATCAATTATGTCCGCACCTTCAGATATAAGTTTTCCCGCATGTTTTACGGCATCGTTGATTTTGTAAAATTTACCGCCGTCAGAAAAAGAATCCGGCGTAACATTAAGAATTCCGACTATTTTGGTCATTTTTTGAAACGCAAATTACGCAGATTAAAAACACGGATTACGCAGGGAGCGACTTTTTTTTCCAATCTCTAATTCTCTAATCTCTAATTCTCTGCCTTTATCCGATGCCTGTAATCAATGAAAGCGCTTCCGCTCTTGCTTTGGCATCTTTTGAAAAAATTCCCCTTATAGCGGATGTTACTATTTTTGTTCCGGGTTTTTTTACGCCGCGCATTGTCATACAGAGATGTTCCGCTTCAATTACAACCATTACCCCGTAAGGCGAAATTTTTTTCATAATAATATCCGCGAGTTGTTTCGTGATGCGTTCCTGTAATTGCAGCCGTTTTGAAATAACATCCACAAGCCGGGCAATTTTTGATATTCCCAACAGTTTATCTTTTTTGGGAATATATCCGATGTGAACTTTTCCGAAAAAAGGAAGCAGATGATGCTCGCAGACGGAATAAAAACTGATGTCTTTTACAAGGACTATTTCCTCGTGTTCCTCTTCGGTATAATAAACCTCAAGTTCCTTTTCGGGATTTTTCTCAATCCCTGACAAAATTTCCCCATACATTCTCGCAACCCTTTCAGGCGTTTTTTTAAGTCCTTCTCTTTCAGGATTTTCGCCGATTGCGATAAGTATTTCTTTTACCGATTTTTCAATTTGTTTTTTGTCCATATACATCATAGAAGCAGATTTTACGCAGATTACCACGCAGATATACGCTGATGTCATGCTGACCCTGAATGAAATGAAGGGGAAGAATCTCGCTTTTTAACACCGAGATTCTTCACTTCGTTCAGAATGACACCTTTACTGTCATCTGTGTTTATCTGCGTCCATCTGTGGTTTCTGTTTCACCGTTAAGTAATTTCGCCAGTTCGTCGCCTTCCAAAATCTCTTTTTCAACAAGTTTCTCGGCAAGACGATTCAGTTTTTCAATGTTGTTTTTTATCAATTCCGTCGCTTTAACGAATGCATCATTAAGTATTTTTTTTGTTTCTTCGTCAATCTGCTGTGCCGTTTTTTCGGA
>PEVQ01000267.1 GCA_002780205.1 Elusimicrobia bacterium CG06_land_8_20_14_3_00_38_11 | reverse complement strand
TTTTCGGAATTATCAGAATATGAACCGGCGCCTGCGGGTGAACATCCCGTATAGCGATTAAATCCGGCGTTTGTGAAATAATTTTCGCAGGAATTTCTGAATTTATAATTTTACAAAACAAGCAATCACACATCTTTATATTTATAAACAATTTTCAGCGTTTTGTCAAGTACTTTTTTTCATTTCTGAAATTTTGTTAAATCCTTTTGAAGTTTTGTCAGACGGAAAACAGCACTTTTCGCGGATTCCGTATCCAAAAGTTCCCGATAGTTTTTGTCATATATTTTAACGCCCGCTATGTTGTATGTTTCAAGCGGAACCACAACGGTTGAATTATCATCAATGACCGCCATTTCATCCCATGTATAAGAAACAACAAACTCTCTTTTTCCACTGCCAAAAAGTGAAATGCCCTGGCTGTAATCGCCTGCGGGATTTTTACAGCCGAGAAGCGGCATTATCGTCGGGACTATATCCAGATGGCTTGTCATCTTAGTATATTTTTTATGTTTATAGCCCGGAATATAAAAAACAAAAGGAACTTTTACCTGCTCTTCGCAAAAACCGTGATTATGTCCGTAAAAACCTTTTTCAAAAAACGCCTCGCCATGGTCGGCGGAAATAATTACCACGGTGTCTTTAAGGGATCCGGATTTTTCAAGTTTTCTAATTATTTTACCGACCAGTTCATCGTCATAATGATTGGCATTTTTATATTTGTTAAAAACCGGCAGTATATTATCCTTGCTTAAAAGAAGATAATTGAAAGTTTCCGCGGCGGGCTGAAATTTCCGGAAGGCGGGCGGAGAATCATAACTTCCATGCGGGCAATCAAAAAATAAAAACGCAAAAAAAGGAATTTTATCTTTTTTCTTATCTATGTAATTTACAAATTCATTCGCTATAATAGCGTCTTTTTCCGATTTATCGTCGGATTTCGGTTTATCCATAATTTTGGTTGCCGGGATTTCAACAAAACAGGTCTTATTAAATTCCGGAAATGTAAGTTCGCTGGCAGCAAGTATCTTAAAATCATAACCCAAATCAGAGAGTGCTGTCATAAAAACCGGCGGACGACGTTCACCGAGCATTAAATCCCAATAATTTCCGTAAAGAGCATAGAAAATTGAAAAAACTCCAAAACGGGTACAATTGCCGCCGCTATAATGATTTTCAAAGACAAGAGATTTTTTACTGAACTCATAAATATTCGGGGTAATGTCATAATTCAGCATATCAAACCTAAATGAATCCATTAAAATTAAAATTATATTCGGCGGGTGTTTTTTATTTTCTAAAAACTCCAACTTTTTATGAGGATAATTAAGCCCGGAATATTTTTTAGCAAGACGGAATGAAACCGCTTCGTCAATTTTTACATTAAAATGTTTCTGGGCAAACCTTTTCACAGTAAGCGGTTGATACAGAATAAAAAGTTTGCTGTGGCGGGTAATATACGGTATATTTTTCAAATCGGAATAAGCATAAATGCTTTTGTCTAAAATTATAATAAGAAATGATAACGCGAGAATAAAAAAAATATGTTTTTTAGCGATGACGAACTCTTTTCTCGCAAAAAATCCGGAAAGGAAATTATACAGAAATAATTCGGAAAAAAACATAAAAACTAATATGAGAATTATAAATATCTCGGTTGTTTTATTGAAATCTAACGATTCCCATCCGCCTTGCGTAATAAGCGTGTTTAATACAAGACCGTTTATGTGAAATCTGAAAATTTTATAAACTCCGGCATCTATAAAAACCAGAATATTTACGGTGAAAAATAAAATTACAAAAATAATTTTAGGAAATTTCAGAAAATACAAAAGAAACAGAACAACCGCCAAAACAATATAAATCATAATAGTATTTGAAATGTGGGCGACAACCGTAAAAAATATTTCCAGCGGATAACCGCCGACAAATTTGAAGTATTGAATCCCCAAAATCAGGGTCAATATAAAGTTGCACAGCACAAAAGCGGAAAGTGTTAAAAGTTTTTTATTTTTCATAAATTACCATTCTGTTTTCCGGATATTTTTGGGGAAGTTTAAGATAAATATAATTTGAAGTATAGCCGTAACCGTCGGATTCAGTTAAAACCTCAAGTTTTTTACCTGAAAACTTTTTTAGAAAACTTTTTTTAAGATACATATCCAGTTGAGTGAATTTCCCCTGCCATTTTTTTATAGTTGCTTCCGGGCAGTTCCTTTTTATTAAATCTGCTTTTGTGCCGGGCCGCCGGGAAAATCTAAAAATATGCAGACGGGAAAATGCGCATTTTTTTACAAAATTATATGAATTTTTTAGAGTTGCATCGGTATCGGTCGGATAACCGATAATTATATCGGTAGTAATGCCTATATCCGGAATTTTTTTTCTTATTTTTTCAATTTTATTGAAAAACTCATCAGCAGTGTACGGTCTGTTCATATCCCTTAAAATTGTGTCGTCACCGGATTGCAAAGAAATGTGCAAATGGTGACACAATTTTTTTGATTTTGACATTAGTTCAATCAAATCGCAGGATATATCATGCAATTCTATTGACGAAAGCCGTATTCTGTAAAGTCCGTCAATTTTTTCCAACTCCTTTATCAAGTCCACTAAACTTCGGACTTCGGACTTCGGACTTCGGACTTTGTATTTTCCCAATCTTATCCCACACAAAACGATTTCCTTATGACCCGCTAAAACATAATTTTTAACTTCCGAAATAACATCATTAAAATTTTTTGACCATAATTCCGGTCTAACTTTAGGCACTATGCAATAGGAACATTTACCGTCGCAGCCGTCCTGAATTTTCACATAAGCGCGGGTATGATTATTAAAAGTGTGAAGCGGTGTAGTCGCAGGATTTATCCTGCGTGAAGTATGGAGTGGTTCAAAACCTAAAAGTTTAAGAATATTTTCTTTTTCTGAATTTCTGAAAAACTGTATATCCGAACATTTGTTCGGTTTTTCTTCTATTTCAATAGTTCTGTCCGTCGGTGGTTTCCCGAACATTTGTTCGGTTTTTGAAAACTTATTTTTTAACTCATTTTCTGTTCTATCAACATAACAGCCGGTTAAAAATATTTTTGCTTTTGAATTTGCTCGCAGGCATTTTCTTAAATACTGCCCTGTCTTGCGGTCGGCATTGGCTGTCACCGTGCAGGAATTTATGACAACAATGTCGGCATTTTCAGGGTTTGAGAGATTACATCCTGTTCCTAAAACCTTGCTCTGCATGAGCGCGGTTTCGCACTGATTTACCTTGCATCCGAACGTCTTAAAGTGTATGTTCATTATTAGCGATTTTATCAAAATTAGACGGGATTGTCAAGGTATGGAAATTGTTAATTTGGAAAATTTGTAGTTTAGTGGAGCAGGTTTTTTTACGGACTTACTAA
>PEVQ01000264.1:3161-3666 GCA_002780205.1 Elusimicrobia bacterium CG06_land_8_20_14_3_00_38_11 | reverse complement strand
GTACAGGTTTCTTCAATGGGCGCTACCTGGTCTGTTATCACTGCCTGGACCAATAACAATGTTTCGCTGTTCGTTGATAGTTATACATACACTACATCATCGCCGGAAACAATTTCAGGTAAGAAGTATCTTGTTAAAACACGGGCGACAGATAAATCATTAGATACTGCCGGTAATTATGGCAATTTAGAAGATGGCGATGGTAAAGCAGGCTATACATTTATATATGATACCCATACACCGCTGACAAATATAAAGGAGCCGGTACATCAAACATTTTACGGGCCGAGTAAAACACTTCCGACAATTTCGGGCTCTGCCTTGGATTATCCAACAGCAGCAGGGACCGTTTACAACACCGCTGTTTCAACTGTGTATCTCAGAATATATGATTATCAAGATGAGAAGTACTGGGATGGCGATAGCTGGGAAACTGCCGGGACATGGCTTAAAGCCAACTGGGAGGCAGGCGCATCCAGTTGGAGTTATACATCACCCGGATGGA
>PEVQ01000264.1:2972-3116 GCA_002780205.1 Elusimicrobia bacterium CG06_land_8_20_14_3_00_38_11 | reverse complement strand
CTGGGAATATAGACATAACTTATTCAACAAATACATTCAAGTATGATATTCAAAAGCCGTCCTCAACGATACTGTTCCCGAACAAGGTATATGAGAAACCGTTTACAACAATATCAGGCGAGGCAGTGGATCCTGGCGGCGGGA
>PEVQ01000264.1:0-2777 GCA_002780205.1 Elusimicrobia bacterium CG06_land_8_20_14_3_00_38_11 | reverse complement strand
AAGCGAATAATGTGGAATCGGTAGATAGAAATATATTAAATTTCACAATAGACAATTCATCACCTACTGTTCTTAATGTTCAACCCTCAACATGGACAAAGGTAGTAAGCGATTTACCTACAATCTCAGGCACAGCAAAGGATGAACCGTCAACTGGTAAACTGGATACGGTAAAATTGAGGATCAAACGTGAAGATGGCAGCAAATACTGGGATAATCCTAATAATATATTTGCTACATTTGCTGATCCTGAGACAGCATGGTTTACACCGACATTAACGCCTGATTGTACTGTATGGACAAAACCGTTCAGCGCATGGACCGATGGCTCTACATATTACATAGAGAGTAAAGCGATTGATAAAGTAGGCCAATACTCGCTCAATTATTCAACCAGTTACTTCAAGATTGATAATTCAGCGCCGATAAGCAAGGTAACATTGCCTGTAACTAATAGGTGTGCCAACACATTCACAAGTATATCCGGCACTGCCAGTGATGCATCAGGAGTCAAAGAAGTAAAGGTCTCAATCAAGCGGCTATTATCGCCTGCCAGTTATTTCAATGGTACTGCCTTTGAATCCGCAGACGAGGTCTGGCTATTAGTGACCCAGAATCCTACATATAATAACTGGAGGTATACTGATTTAACAGCGGGTAAATTAATCAATGGCACCAGTTACTTTATCAAATCGCGGGCAATAGATAATGCCGTGCCGGAATTAACCGAGGATCAGCCCGCGGATAGGTCCTGTTATTTCACATATGATACTACCGCACCTGTATCCGAAGTGTTGTATCCTGAGAATGCGAAAACATATTCAGCACTATCTACAATATCAGGAACAGCAAAAGATATCCAGGCACCGGCACCTAATATCGCATACTCAAATGTAATTTCATCGGTTCAGGTTGAGGTTTCTACATGGACTGGCTCTGCATGGTCAATAATAACCGACTGGACAAATGTAAATAAGGTTTATACTTCCAGTTGGGTCTATACATCTTTACCGGCGTTAGATAGTGGCAAGAAATACCGTGTTAGAACTCAGGCATTTGACGATACAGTTCCAGATCCAGCGAATAAAGAAAATGGTGATAATAAAACCGGTATTGAGTTTGTATATGATACCGAGGTGCCTGATACACTTTTAACCGCACCCGGCAGCGCTAACCCGAACTATGGACCACAAAGAGCGCTTGGAACAGTTTCAGGAACTTCAACCGAATATCCACTATCACCAAAATATGATGCGGGTATAGACAAGGTAGAACTCCGTATATCAACTGCTGGTGCATCTAACAATTACTGGAACGGAACAACCTGGGTTTCTGAAAAAGAGACCTGGAATGTGGCAACCGGTTCAGCAGCGTTTGTGTTCACCTCAACACCAGTGTGGCAAAATGGTAAGTCATACACGGTAGAATCAAGAGGTAAAGATAAAGCACAACCCTCAACCAATCTTGAGTTATCGTATTCTACAATAACTTTTAATTATGATGATGTGTTGCCGGTTTCAAAGATATTTATGCCGGCAACATGGTGGTGGCAGAATAGTATCGCGACAATATCCGGAACCGCTGCGGATAGTTTCTCATTGATAGAAAATGTATCTGTAAAGATATCGTCGGATGTTAGTGGTACATGGAATGTAGTTAAGGATTGGACAATAGCCACTGGTTCATCACCATGGTCAGTTGACTCGCCTTCATGGAATAATGGTGTGAAGTATAAAGTGGAGGCGAAGGCGAAAGATAGGGCGCAAAATGAAGAATCACCAATTCAGGAGCAGCAGTTTGTATATGATATAACAGTTCCGACAATAGTGGTTACAGCACCATCTGACGGCTCATTTAATGCTGATACCATGGCATCAATATCAGGAACCGCGCTGGATTACCCGATAACGCCCTCTACTGGCTGTCTCGCAAATGTAAAGATAAGGGTGAAACAGCAGTCGGGCGAGTATTGGCGTTGGACTTCCGCTACTGATGGTACATATGATATCCTGTATGCTACAAATGCCTGGTATAACGGATTAAATGATTCCGGCGATTGGAAGGTGTGGAAGTCGACCAAAGGCGCTAGTATGTTCAGCGATAATACTTCATACTGGGTAGAAGCGATTGGATATGATAAAGCGGGAAATACCCCGATATATGTATCAACCCGTGTATTCCATAACGATAAAACGGCGCCTGATACAAAGGTAGTCATTCCCGCTCACTTAAAATCATACAGGAACTTGCCGACCATTTCCGGCACTGCTCTTGATGCTGCGACGGGTGTAGCGACTGTGAAGTTGTATTTGAGACGGCTGTTGGCGCCCAATACCTGGTGGAAAGGCGGGTCAACAAAGGACTTTGTCGTCTCTGACGAAAACGCTACTGAAGCGCAAAATAATACTTTACTATCATTACCGCAATGGTCGTTTAATGAAATAGATGAAACGAAACTTACCTCAGGTGTGTCATACTGGGCATATGCGAGCGGCTGGGATAATGCGGGTAATAAAGAGCCGCTCGGCAAAGGAACCTCTTCTTACTTTGTGTGGGACACAACCAAGCCGACATCAACAGTGACAAATCCGAGTATATTAGCGGGTAATGTGAACTCAATGCCAACAATAAGCGGCACCTGTAAAGATATATCGCCTTTAACACCAGCAGGTGCGTTGACCTCTGACGGGCTCTCCAAGTTAGAGGTACAGGTTTCTTCAATGGGCGCTACCTGGTCTGTTATCACTGCCTGGACCAATAACAATGTTTCGCTGTTC
>PEVQ01000179.1:4314-7933 GCA_002780205.1 Elusimicrobia bacterium CG06_land_8_20_14_3_00_38_11 | reverse complement strand
ATATCTGAAAATGTTTTGTCCGAGATAAAAACCCAACCGGAAATAAAAAATGTAAAGATGGTAAAACTTTAGGACATAAAAAATCCCGACATTTTCAAAAACGAGATTGCCCCTAAAGGGATTTCCTTCGGTCGTTTCGCTTATGCTCACAATGACAAAATGTGCGGGACCATCGTAATGACGATAAAACGGCTGCATTGGTGACGGTCGTTTTTTTATTTAAAAGTTTGACAATTTTCCGCCGATTTGATATAATTTCATCGTGATAAAACTTACCAACCTTACAAAAAAATTCAAGGATAAAATCGCCGTTGACGACATAAATCTGGAAATTTCGTCGGGTGAAATTTTCGGTATTTTAGGACCTAATGGCGCCGGAAAAACCACGACGATAAAAATGATTTCCGGACTTCTGAAGCCAACATCGGGGAACATAAATGTCTGCGGTTTTGATATTCAGAAACATCCGATTTCCGCAAAAAAAATCATCGGACTTTTACCGGACACTCCTTTCGTTTATCAGAAACTTACCGGCAGAGAATTTTTGGAGTTTATCTGCGGGATTTACGAAGTCGGTTGCGAAAAAATAGACGAATATCTGGAATTGTTTGAACTGAAAAATGCCGCCGATGAACTTGTTGAATCATATTCCCACGGTATGCAGCAAAAATTAGTGCTCGCCGGCATTTTAATAAGAGACCCCAAAGTAATTTTGTTGGATGAGCCGCTCGTGGGACTTGACCCGAAATCCGCCCGCCTTGTAAAAAATATCTACAACGAGCAATCAAAAAAAGGAACGACCATTTTTCTGTCAACCCATATTCTTGAACTTGCCGAGAAATTGTGTTCACGTCTTGCGATAATAGATAAAGGAAAAATAATAGCACTTGGAACACTTGACGAGTTAAAAACACACACAGAAACGGAAAAGAATTTAGAAGATGTATTTTTTAGGTTAACCGAAAATGTTTAAAATTTTTTTACGGCTTGAAATAAGAAGTTTTATTAACAAAATAAAATTTGTTTCATGGATGGATTCTTTTAAGTCGTCTTTTTTATTTCTGGTCGGTTTTATTTTTTTACATCTCCTTTATCAGGGGTTTTTCAGAATTCTCGTTTATCTCAATACTGTTGAGATTATCGGCGGGCTTCTCATAATAAAACTGTTTGCTATGATTATGCTTACATTTTTTGTGATGTTGATTTTTTCAAACATGATAATTTCGTTTTCAACCGTATATTTTTCAAACGACCTTGGTTTTCTCGTATCCATGCCTTTACCCATAAAAAACATTTTCATTTATAAATTTATTAAAACAACTTTTTTTTCGTCGTGGATGGTGCTTCTTATCTTTTTACCGTTTTTATTCGCTTATGGTAGAATAAAATTTGCCGGTGCCGGTTTTTATGTATCTATTCTGTTGCTGCTCATTCCTTTTTTTTTGATTGCTTCGTCAATAGGCACCCTAACAAGCACCGTTTTTATGCGGCTTTTCCCGTCGCAAAAAATGAGGGATATTTTTATAATTTTGGGTGTTGTTACGGTAGGCGTGGCGTATCTTTTCGCGAGATTTATCCAGCCGGAGGATTTTTTAAAAGCGGATAAACTGGACGAGGTTGTTCAGTATATTTCTGTCGTCCAGATGCCGACGGCAAAATATTTACCGTCGTGGTGGCTTACATCCGCGATATTTTTATATGTTTCCAAACAATGGGGGAATTTTTTAATTTTCTCATCTTTACTAATTGTTGTTTCGTTTATTACTATAATTATTGTTATTTATATTTCCGATAAATTATATTATGAATCGCTGGCTTCTTCCCGCGAGTCAACCGGTTATAAGTTTCTTCCGAAGTTAGATATAAAGGGTAAACCCTGTGTTATCGGCGCTCGCTCGACAATAAAAAGCAGGGGAATTTTTCCCATATTCGTAAAGGATGTAAAAATATTTTTTCGTGATACGGGGCAGTGGTCTCAGTTACTTCTGCTTCTGGCACTGGTCGTCGTCTATCTTTTTAATATCTATAAACTCCCGCTGGATACATTTTTTCTGAAGTCACTTATTTCTTTTTTGAATATAAGTCTTGCGGGATTTGTGCTCGCTGCGGTTTCCCTGCGTTTTATTTATCCTATGGTTTCTATGGAGGGAAAAAGTTTCTGGCTGATTAAAGCGGCACCGGTAACGGTTAAAAAATTTTTGTGGGAAAAATTTTCCATGGCGATAATTCCGCTTGCTTTTTTTGGAACTTTGCTTATCGGCGTGTCAAATTACATGCTTAATGCGGAAAAATTTTTAAGTTTTCTGTCTTTTGCGGCAATCATTTTTATTTCAATAACATTAACGGCTATGGCTGTCGGTTTCGGCGCTCTTTTTCCAAAATTTAAGGTTGAAAATATTGCCCAAGTAGAAAGTTCCGTCGGCGGGATGATTTATATGATTTTTTCGTTGTTTTATGTTTTTCTGACTGTTTCCTTACTTGCGGTTCCCGTGCGGTTATGGTTCCTGTCGCGGCTTTACAACAAAAATATTATGTATCCGGGAATTATTATGATAGTTGTTATATCGTTGATTGCTATTAACTTGGTCGCTGTTTTTTTGCCTATGTATCTCGGCAGAAAAAACCTGGAGGTATTAGATGTCTGATAAGAAACGCGGAACTGACGCGGAACGAAACGCAGAACAGACGCGGAACACAACACAGAACAAACGTGGAAGATGGATATGGTTTTTAATTTTCAATCATGTCATGCTGAATTTATTTCAGCATCTCTTTTTTAGACCCCGAAACAAGTTCGGGGTGACACTTTTCGTGTCATTTTCAATTTTTAATTGTCTGTTTATAGGTTGTAAAAAAGCAAAATCCCCCGTCGAACCGGAGAAAGAAGTCGATTACGGCGCATTTTATACCGACGGGTTATCGTCAAAAAAATGGGTCGCTTTGACATTTGACGATGGTCCGAAACCCGAAGTGGTTGAAAAAATATTTGAAACGCTCAAAAAGGAAAATGTGAAAGCGACATTTTTTCTCGTCGGTTCTAATGTTAAACTTCATCCGCAATATGTAAATAAATACTTACAGTTGGGTCACGAAATCGGCAACCATACATACTCTCACAGAAATTATTATCAACTGAAAGAAAAAAAATCAATGGCGGAAATAGAAAAAATTCTTACGGAGGAACTTACTGCTTCGGAAAATGTAATCAAGGGTCTCACCGGCGTAAAACCGTTTTTTATGAGGATGCCTAACGGCTTTTTTTCACCGATGGTAAGGAAAGTAGCCAAGGAAAAAAAATATGTTGTTGTTAACTGGACCTTCGGTTGCGACTGGCATGGTTATACAAAAGACGAACTCGTAAAGAAGTATTTAAGAAGCATTGAGGCCGGCGCGATTTTTCTGTTTCACGAAAAAAAGGTTACTGCAGAGGCGCTTCCCGAAATAATAAGCGGGATTAAGAAAAAAGGTTATGAAATAGTACCCCTGAGAGAAATTTTAGGGCTAAACGCAGATATCCGCAGATAAGAGACGCAGATGACACGAAGTGTCACCCTGAACTTGTTTCAGGGTCTAAAGAGATGCTGAAATAAATTCAGCATGACATTATCAGCGGTAATCA
>PEVQ01000179.1:3413-4272 GCA_002780205.1 Elusimicrobia bacterium CG06_land_8_20_14_3_00_38_11 | reverse complement strand
CCACACGACTCCATAAGAGCCGGCAGATTTTGAGTCTGCTGCGTCTGCCAGTTTCGCCACTCCGGCGATAAAGTCAATGAAAAATTAAAAATTAGCAATTAAAAATTTGGGATTAACGACTAAAAACATTTTTCGTTTTTGATTTTACATTTTTAATTGCCTTTTGTCAATATGCGATTAGGATTTCATTGCTCGGTAGGGAAAGGACTGAAAAATACAATTGCGGAAGCGGTTGCTCTTAAATGCGAGACAATGCAGATTTTTTCCCGTTCGCCCCGTGCATGGTATCGTCGGGAATTTGACGAAAAAGAGCTTGCCGAATTTAAAAAATCCATCAAAGAAAAAAATATATATCCTTTGGTAGTCCATATGCTTTATCTTCCGAACCTTGCGTCCTGCGATAAAAAACTTTACAAAAAATCCGTTGATGTCTTGATTGACGAACTAAAAAGATGTAGAATTTTAGATGCGCAGTATCTTGTAATTCATCCGGGAAGATATTCAACCGGTGATTTTGAAACCGGAATAAAAAATATAATTTACGCCATAAACCTTGCGTTCACAAAAGTTAAAAATAAAACGATGCTCTTGTTGGAAAATCTTGCAGGCGGAAAGACCGACATCGGCTGGCGGTTTGAAGAACTCCGCCGGATTATTGATAATGTAAAGGAAAAAAATCGGCTGGGTGTCTGCCTTGATACCTGCCATTTGTTCGCCGCCGGTTATGAAATTTCTAAGAACGGATTTGATAAAACGATAAACGAATTTGATAAAATAGTCGGACTTAATTATCTACAACTTTTGCATCTCAATGATTCAAAAAATGGTATGGGTTCAAAAATTGACAGGCATACCCATA
>PEVQ01000179.1:0-3368 GCA_002780205.1 Elusimicrobia bacterium CG06_land_8_20_14_3_00_38_11 | reverse complement strand
TAGAAAAAATATAAGAATACTAAGAAAATTAGAACATTTGCTCTATAAGTTTTATCGTCGGTAATTAGAGCATTTGCTCTATAAATAGGAGGTGGGCTATGGTTGATTTTAAGAAGGTTTTGAAGAGTGCGGAAAAGGGTGTTTTGAATTTATTGGATATACTGAAAGAGGACCCCATCTACGGCGGCCGTCTAAGAAATTTGAAATCAAAAGAGATGGGATATGAGAGAAGGAAATTCCATCTTATAATTGAACTCGGCAGAAAAACATACTGGTTGTACTATCAAAATAAAATTACGGATCCGGGACTTTTATATCTGTGCAAAAAACTGAGAGCGATTGATAATCAATCAAAAATTTATCACGGTACCGAAAGAAGAGTGAAAAAAAGAGATTGAATTTAGGGGGTTTGATTATGATTGTCTGGGTGGTAGTGGTTTCAGTAATTGTACTTTCAGCGGGCTATATTTTTTACGGCAGATTCCTTTCTAAAAAATTGCAACTTGACGATTCCTGTCCGACACCTGCCTGTCTTATTAACGACGGAGTTGATTATGTCCCTGCGAAAGCGTCATTGCTTTTAGGACAACATTTTTCAGCAATAGCGGCTGCGGGACCAATCGTAGGACCTATTTTAGCCGGGATATGGTTCGGCTGGATTCCCGCACTTTTATGGATTTTACTCGGTTCGATTTTTGTCGGCGGTGTCCACGATTTTACATCGCTTGTTGCTTCAATAAAACACAAAGCGGCTTCAATCGGTGAAATTGTAAAAGCAAATATGTCGCGCACTTCTCAGTTACTTTTCCTTGTTTTTGTCTGGTTTGCCTTGATTTATGTGATAATTGCTTTTACGGACATTACCGCGCAAACATTCAAAATTGTTTCCGATGGCACTGCTTTTGGAGGCGCAGTCGCTGCCTCTTCTATCCTATATTTGCTCGCAGGTTTGTTGATGGGCGTTTTATTGTATAAATTCAAGTCAAATCTTACGGTTACAACTATTATTTTTGTCCCGCTTATTTTATTTATTATCTGGATTGGTCCGAAACTACCGCTGGGCATACTTTCTTTTTTCAGTAATATTTCCGTAAAACAATGGGATATATTTTTGCTGATTTATTGTTTTTTTGCGTCGGTGATACCCGTCTGGTTGTTGCTTCAGCCGCGCGGATATTTAGGCGGATGGCTTTTGTATATTACAATAATCATCGGCTTGATTGGAGCATTGTTCGGCGGGTTCTCAATAGAGTATCCCGCATTCAATACGGAAGGGCTGAAGAGTTTGGTTAACGGCAAATCACTTTTTCCGATTTTATTTATTACGGTTGCCTGCGGTGCCTGTTCGGGTTTTCACGGAATCGTCAGTTCGGGAACTACATCAAAACAACTTTCAAAACAATCCGATGCCAGAATTGTCGGATATGGTGCGATGCTGCTTGAGGGTTTAGTAGCTGTTCTTGCTCTGGCGACTGTAATGATGCTCCCGAGAAATTCCGATGTGCTTAAAATGGACCCAAACCTTATTTATGCAAGAGGACTTTCCGATTATTTGGGTCTTGTCGGAGTCGGTTTCGGTATTGCATTCCCTTTTGCTTTACTTGCTTTTTCTACTTTTGTCTATGACACGCTTGATGTCTGCACACGGCTTGCAAGATATATTTTGCAGGAACTTTTGAATTGGAAAACGCGTGCCGGCGGTTTTTTTGCGACATTGCTTACGCTTATAGTGCCGTTGATTTTTCTCCTTCTGACAGAAGAAAAAGGATATCTGGTTGCATGGCCTATTTTTGGAACAAGCAATCAACTTCTGGCAAGTTTAACGCTGCTGGCTTTATCTGTGTGGCTTATAAAATGCGGTAAAAACGCTATGTTCACTATCCTGCCGATGATTTTTATGCTGGTGATGACGCTGTGGTCATTGGTAATACAGATTATTTCATTTGTGAATGTTTTACCCGACATTTTCTCCGGCATTTCTGTAAAACCGGATATAGTGATTTCTGGCGTGTGCGGCATTATTTTATTTTTGTTAAGTATATTGCTTATTTATGAGACGGTAAAAGTATTGGTCTTAAGGAAGAATGCATAGAAAAATTTGAAAATTTTTACCATGATAGCGTTGAAAAACCCCATTTTTGTCATGCTGAACAATGTCATGCTGAACTTGATTCAGCATCTCAAAGACGAGACCCTGATTTTCATCAGGGTGACACTTCGTGTCATTTACCGACGAAAACCGAGACCCCGAAACAAGTTCGGGGTGACACTGTCGAACTTTTTCAACGGTGTCATTTTGTTTTTTGTTTTTGCTGTTTGTCTTTTTTCTCAAGATTTTCGTAAATACAACGAGGTAAATCCGCCGCCGAAAGAAGCGCAATTCTGGGAAAAACTTCCGAACGATTTTGTGAAGTGCGGGCTCTGTCCGTGGAGATGCACCATCGCTCCGAACCAGAGAGGGTTATGTAGAACTCGGGAAAATAAAGGCGGTAAACTCTACACGCTTAATTATGCTCGTGCTACAGCAATTAACATTGATCCTATAGAAAAAAAACCGTTTTTTCATTTTATGCCGGGCGAGCAGGCATTCTCAATTGCGACTGCCGGTTGCAATGTCGGCTGTAAGTTCTGCCAGAACTGGCAACTCTCCAAAATCACACCTGATGAAAGTGAAGCACTTTATATCCCGCCGGAAGATATTGTAAGGGTTGCCGAAAAATCAAAATCCAAAATTATTGCCTACACATATAACGAGCCGACCGTTTTTTACGAGTATATGATTGAAATTTCGTCTCTCGCAAAAAAGGAAGGGCTGAAAAATGTTGTGGTGTCCTGCGGCTATATAAATCCCGAACCGTTAAAAAAATTATTAAAATATGTTGATGCTTACAAGGTGGATTTGAAGTCATTTAATGAAAAATACTACGAAGAGGTCGTCGGTGCGCGTCTTGAACCAATTTTGGAAACAATAAAAATTGTAAAAAAATCAGGAGTCCATCTTGAAATTGTCTATCTTGTTGTGCCAACGCTTAATGATAATCCCGAGGAAGTTACACAAATGTGTAAGTGGCTTGTCAAAAATATTGGAACAAATGTTCCACTTCATTTTACAAGGTTTCATCCCGACTATAAAATGCTCAATTATCCGTCAACGCCAATTTCAACCGTAGAAAATCTGAGGAAGATTGCAATGAGCGAGGGCTTGAAATATGTTTATGTTGGCAATGTCCCGCCCGGAAACGAAGGCGAAAATACATACTGCCCGAAATGTAAAAAACTTCTAATCAAGCGGCTCGGTTTCGGCGTTGTGAAAAACAATGTTACCGACGGCAAATGTCCGTTTTGCGGCCAAAAAATATACGGTGTAT
>PEVQ01000053.1:1957-14274 GCA_002780205.1 Elusimicrobia bacterium CG06_land_8_20_14_3_00_38_11 | reverse complement strand
TTCAGTGAAATTCTGTGTGGTTCTGTGGCTGAATTACAGAACCGAAGCAAATGGGAGGTGAGATAAAATGAAAAAGATGATTTTGGTTCTTCTTCTGGCAACGATAGTAATATCCGGCTGTAAAAAAGCAGAAGCGCCCGCAACACCAGAAACTCCTGCAGCACCTGCGGCTCCAGAAACACCGGCGAAGTAATATATTGCTCAAAAAAAGGCGACAGATTTTAGTTCTATCGCCTTTTTTATTGGCATAATAAATAATGGGGACGGAGGAAATTAATTCTGCTGAAACGGGATGAGATTGCTTCGGTTCTTTTTGAGAGATGCGCAAAGACAGTTTAAAAATCCTCAACAGATGTCGCATAAACCCCGCCCTTTCTAAAAAGCCTCTGAGAATGAGCAGGGTAAATGCGACCGCTACGATATCAGGGATTTTTTTATTGCAATTTTTTTGAATATTTAATATAATAATATCATTATGTTGGAAGAAAAAGAAAACATTGAAAAAAAACTTGAACAGTCAGCGACCCAGATAAAAAACATGGTTTCATCCGAGTTCAGGGACATTCTTGATTTTGTAAAAAAACCGTGGAAACTTATTTGGGTAAATTTTCTTATCGGTATTGCACGCGGCGTCGGGCTTGTCATCGGCATGACGATTTTCGGCGCCATTATTGTTGGAGTGATATTTTTTGTTTTACATAAGATGGTGGATTTGCCGGTTATAGGAAGTTATGTCACTCAGATAATTAGAGAGGTTAAACATCAATTGGCAAATATGCCTCGTTAATGATTAAAACCAAAATGGAAAAAGTAAAAATCAATTCGGAAAAGTGTAAGGGTTGTTTTTTGTGCGTTCCCGTCTGCCCGGAAAAATGCATAAAAGTTTCCGATAAAATAAATAAATCGGGGAACAAATTCGCTGTATTTACTGAGAACGGAAAATGCAAGTCCTGCGGTTTTTGTTTTTTGATGTGCCCGGATGTTGCGATTGAAGTATATAAATAAAAGATTCATTTTTGAGCAAATCCTCAAAAATGAAAAATGATCGTCGGAAAAACGGCAAAAACAAAGTTGAGCAAATCCTCAAAAATGAAAAATGATAAAATATTAATGAAAGGGAATATTGCAATTTGCGAGGGTGCAATTGATGCCGGTTGCGACGCATATTTCGGTTATCCGATAACTCCGCAAAATGAAGCGCCTGCTTATATGTCAAAAAAGATGGCGGAACTTGGCAGGGTCTTTATTCAGGCAGAATCGGAAGTTGCGGCAATAAATATGGTTTTCGGCGCCGCCATATGCGGTAAACGTGCAATGACATCTTCATCTTCACCGGGGATTTCGTTAAAGCAGGAAGGCATTTCTTATCTTGCCGGTGCGGAACTTCCCTGCGTTATTGTAAATGTCCAGCGTGGAGGTCCCGGTTTGGGAAATATTTCGGGAAGTCAAGGAG
Source organism: Elusimicrobia bacterium CG06_land_8_20_14_3_00_38_11 (assembly GCA_002780205.1). GTDB lineage: Bacteria > Elusimicrobiota > UBA8919 > UBA8919 > UBA8919 > UBA8919. The sequence continues at coordinate 12,821 of PEVQ01000053.1, read as the reverse complement.
ATTATTTTCAGGCAACGAAAGGGGGCGGGCACGGTGACTATCATATAATTGTGCTCGCGCCGTATTCAGTTAAAGAAATGTATGATTTAACTTTCTTGGCATTTGATTTAGCGGACAAATACAGAATTCCGGTTATGATTTTGACGGACGGTATAATCGGGCAGATGATGGAGCCGGTAGATATCGGTCGGAAGTCGGAAGTTGGAAGTCGGAAATCGGAAAAAAACTGGAAACTTGACGGATGTAAAGGTAGGGAACCTCGTTTGATACGGTCGCTTTTTATGGAAGAAGGCGGTCTTGAAAAACACAACTGGCATCTCAAAGAAAAATATGACGGTATAAAGAAAACCGAGATAAGATACGAAGCGGATTTTACCGACGATGCAGAGGTATTGATTGTAGCATTCGGAATTACGGCGAGGATTTGTAAGTCGGCTGTAAAGAAATTAAGGCAGGAAGGATTAAAAGTCGGCTTGATAAGACCGGTAACGCTCTGGCCTTTTCCGGAAAAAGTAATTTCCGAAGTTGCGTCTAAATCAAAAAAAATTCTTGTCGCCGAGATGAACATGGGACAGATGGTTGAAGATGTAAAACTTGCCGTAAATGGCATTTGTCCCGTTGAATTTTTAGGAAAGCCCGGCGGCGCAGTTTTTTCAGAAGATGAAATCATTCAAAAAATAAAAGAAATATAAATGCTAAAATTCAAAACATACAAATTACATAAAAATATTCTGTATCTGATAGGTTCTTCTATCAAAAAAAGAGGGTTTCCGCCGACAGAAGCGGAGATTTCAAAGTATTTAAAGATTTCATCGGGGTCGGCACATTATCATTTGAAATTATTAAAAGAGCAGGGATTGATAAAGTTTAGATACGGAAAATCAAAAAGAAATGCAAGAGGTTTGAGATTACGATAAAAACATTTTTGAGCAAATCCTCAAAAATGAGAATTTTATAGTCGGTAATTTCAAATAATTAAATTTGAGCAAATCCTCAAAAATGAAAAAAGTTTTTTCTAAACCAGAAAGTTTACAGGATAAAAGCAATAGTTACTGTCCCGGTTGCGGTCACGGTATAATTCACCATATTATTGCGGAAGTGATTGACGAACTGGGAATCAGAGAAAAAACAATCGGAATTGCACCCGTCGGATGCGCCGTTTTTGCGTATTATTACTGGAATTTTGATGTAACGGAAGCGGCACACGGAAGACCTCCCGCAGTTGCAACAGGAATTAAAAGATGTCTTCCGGACAGAGTTGTTTTTACATATCAGGGTGATGGTGATTTAGCGGCAATCGGAACAGCCGAGATAATTCATGCGGCGAATCGCGGTGAAAACATTACAACGATTTTTGTTAACAATGCGAATTACGGGATGACTGGCGGGCAGATGGCACCGACGACAATTTTAGGACAAAAGACGACAACTACGCCTTTCGGAAGAAATGCAAAAAGGGATGGTTATCCGTTAAAGGTGTGTGAACTTCTTTCATCATTAGATGGTGTATGTTATCTTGAACGGGTTGCCGTCTCAACTCCGAAAAATGTTTTGAGAGCAAAAAAAGCGATAAAAAAAGCGTTTGAGAATCAGTTGAATGAACGCGGGTTTTCATTGGTTGAGGTTTTATCGCAATGCCCGACCGATTGGCAGAAGACGCCAACTGATGCGGTAAAATGGGTGGATGAGGTTTTGTCAAAAACATTTCCGCTCGGAGTGTATAAAGAATGCGTGAAGAAATAATTATAGCCGGCAGCGGCGGACAGGGAATTATGTTTTTAGGTAATCTTTTATGTAATGTAGCCGTATCGCTTAATAAATATACAACTTTTTATCCATCTTATGGCGCTGAGATGAGAGGCGGTACCGCAAACTGTGCCGTCATAATTTCCGACGACGAAATTGGCTCGCCTGTTATTGCCGAACCTTCAATTTTAATTATTATGAATGAACAATCATACAATAAATATTTGCCGAAATGGCTGAAATCCCAAAAAGGCGGATTGCTATTTTTTAATTCTTCCCTGATTTATTCTAAATCGTCGGGAGCAATTTATGTTCCTGCGACGGAGATAGCAGTTAAACTCGGTGATGTTCGTTCGGCAAATATGGTTATGCTCGGTAAATTTATCAAGGAGACGAAATTCTTTTCGGTTGCGAGCGTCAATGATATTATAAAAAAAGTTTTAGAAAATAAAAAAAATCTTTTGGAGATTAATTTATCTGCGTTTACAGAAGGGGCAAAATTATGATGAGAAAAGCGAAAATTTCCGATGTAAAAAAAATCCGGGAACTCAATAATCAGTATGCCAAAAACGGTGAGATGCTGCCTAGGTCATTAAACCAGATTTATGAGCAGTTGCAAAATTTTTATGTTGTTGATATTAATAAAAAAGTTGTCGGCTGCTGCGAACTTTTCATAACATGGGAGGACATTGCCGAGATAAAAGCGCTTGCCGTAGCGCCGAATTATAAGGGGAAAGGTTTTGGCTCTTCACTTGTAAAAAAATGCATAGCAACTGCAGAACAATTGGGAGTGAAAAAAGTTTTTGCCTTGACCGTTAAGCCGGACTTTTTTCTGAAATTAGGATTCAACGTTGTCCCGAAGCATCTTCTGCCTCATAAAATCTGGTCTGAATGCGTGAATTGTCCGCGGTTTCCTGATAATTGCAATGAAGTGCCGGTTATGAAAGAAATTAGCAAAGCGTCTTAAAATAATAAAGCAGCCCGATAATCGTTTTTGCATCCTTTATTTTGCCCGACCCAATCCATTTAATCGCTTTTGTATAGTTAATTATTACGGGTTCTATGAATTCGTCTTCATCCGGCTGCGATTTAACTTTTTTAAGATTTTTTGCAACAAAAATGTGAAGTTTTTCCGTTGAAAATGCTGTTGACGGATAAAAAGAAATCAGTTTTTTTATATTGTGCGAAGTAAAACCGGTTTCCTCCGCAAGTTCTCTTTTTACACAATCAATTGCTTTTTCGCCGCCGTCCAATTTTCCTGCCGGTATTTCATATGTTACTTTTTTTACAGGGTATCTGTATTGTTTAACAAGAACTATTTTTTGGCGGGAAATTATCGGTATAACTGCTGCCGCCTGCGGCTGACGAATATATTCTCTTTTTGCATTTTTGCCGTCAGGAAGAGATACATCGTCAACATAAAAGTTTAGAATTTTACCGCTGTAAATTTTTTTAGATTTAATTAATTTTTCTATCATAGTTAGATAGTATGACACTGTTGAAAAAGTCATTTTGCCACAGAGCCACAGAGAAAATCAGAGGATTCGCAGAGAAAACACCGACGGAAATAATTTTTATGTGTTCTTTCTCTGTGAACTCAGTGCCTCTGTGGCAGGGTTTTTCAACGCTCTCATTATACAAAAAAATTGACATTTTGCCATATTTATTATAAAATAAATTTGTAAATGATGTAGAAAAAAAAGAATTTGCGGAATAACCCCATTTCAATGGGGTTGGCAATGGAGCAAATTCAAACAACAATGTAGTCCACCCCTTAAGGGGTGGGTGAGCGAAGCGAATGGGGGGAATTATGGTTACCATAAAACTTATTTGCGGAATCGTGCTTTTGTTTTTAGGTTATATCTATTTATATAAACCGAAATTAGTTATGAAAATAAATTTTTATGCGAAAGAGTTTTTGTTTAATGATAGTTATGTGCTTCTCCGTCGGAAAAAAATCGGCGTAATTTTTATACTGCTTGCATTAATCGCGTTTTATATGGTTTGGACAATGCTGATAAGATGATAAATAAAAATTTTTTCAGAGATATTTTTTCAAAAGCACAAAAAACGGTAGGATTATCGGCAGGTGTAGAAATTTTTGCCGATAAAACCGCCGATACAACTATTGTTTGGTCGGATAAAAAATTTGAAGATTTTTATATTTCAGAATCGCAGGGCGTAGGAATTAAAATTATAAAAGATGGGAAAGCAGGTTCTGCATATACAAATAATTTTAATGAACAGGCAACGGATGCTCTAATTTCGTCGGCGTTAAAAAACTCGGAGTTCTTACAGCAGGATAAATATGTGTCGCTTGCGTTTCCGTCAAAGACGCCGCCCCGCTGTGAACTTGATATTTGCGATAATTCGTTCGGCAAAGAGCCGTTAGACAAAAAAATTGCACTAATCAAAAAAATGGAAAGCATAGCATTGGCAAATAATAAAATAAAAAATGTCATAAGGGTGGTTTATTCGGAATCACTTGGCGAAACGCATATTATGAATAGTAATGGTCTTGAACTTTCCACCCGCGGAACAGTTTTTTCATATGGAATTTCCTGCGTTGCTTCCGCCGGCGAAGAAATTCAGGTCGGCGGTGAATCAAAGGTTACGCGGATTTTAGAAGAGATTGATTTTGAAACTGTTACAGATGAAGCGGTAAAAAATTCCGTTGACCTTTTGGGGGCTAAAAAAATAAAAACCGGTAATTATTCCGTTGTATTTAATCAAAATGTCGCCTGTGAATTTCTTGCGATTTTAGATTCATCATTTTCTGCGTATAGCGTGCAGAAAAACGTATCGCTACTTTCCGAAAAACTTAATAAAAAAGTATGTTCCGATAAATTGGACATTATAGATGACGGAACGCTTGCAGGTGGCGTGGCGACATCATCTTTTGATGACGAGGGTATTCCGACGCAAAAAACGGTGCTGATAGAAAAAGGAATGCTAAAAAATTATCTTTACGATTTATACACGGCAAACAAGGATAATGTAAAATCAACAGGAAATTCTTCAAGAAGTTATTCCGGAATTTCGCGCCCCGCCCCAACGAACATTTATATTCAAAAAGGAAATTTTTCTTTCAATGAACTGCTGCTTCATCTTGCCGGTGGAGGACTTTTGATAACCGAGACGATGGGCATGCATAATGCGGATGCGGTTTCCGGCGAGTTTTCCGTCGGCGTTAACGGTTTTTTTATAGAAAACGGCATTAAAAAATTCCCCGTTCATGGAATAACGATTGCCGGAAATATTCTGGATTTGTTCGGCAGTGTTGTATGCGTGGGAAATGATTTGAAGTTTTACGGAAGCGTCGGGAGTCCGTCTTTGTTAATAAACAGATTGTCGGTTGCGGGAGAATAAAATTATGGTTTCGTCAAAAACAAAAATTTTAGGAATATTAGGTTATCCAATAGGGCATTCGCTTTCTCCGTTGATGCATAATGCAGTGATAAAAAAAATGGGTTTGGATTTACTTTATTTGCCCTTTGAGGTAAAGCCGGCTGATCTTTCCCGCGCAGTAGATGCCGTTCGTATTCTTGACATCATAGGCGTTAATGTTACAATTCCTTACAAGGAAAACATAGTAAAATATCTTGACAAAATTTCCGTCGAGGCGAAAAAAATCGGTGCGGTAAATACTATCGTCAACAAAAACGGGAAATTGTTTGGTTTTAATACGGATTATTACGGTTTTTTAAAATCAATATCCGAAAAAATCACATCGGGGAATAAAAACGTTTTAATGCTGGGTTGCGGCGGTGTTGCCAAGGCGATCGCTCTTTCGCTTATTGATTCAAAAATCAACCGACTTACGGTAGCCGATATTGATACCGTAAAAGCAAAAAATTTTTCAGAAGGTTCGTTTCGGCAAATTAAGGTTGTAAAAATCCCGCAAATTCCGGATGAAATAGAAAGTGCCGATATTTTTATAAATGCCACGCCGGTAGGAATGAAAGATGGCGATTGTTCCCCGATTGATAAAAAATATTTAAGGAAAGATTTGTTTGTGTATGATGTTATTTATAACAGAGAAACGCAACTTATAAAAGATGCAAAAAAAATAGGCGCCGACTTTGCCGACGGTTTGGATATGCTTGTTTATCAGGGGGCGAAGTCGTTTGAATTATGGACGGGGAAAATTCCGCCCGTAGATTTTATGAAAAAGGTTTTGAGGAGGGCGTTAAAATGATAAGATATGTAACCAGCGGCGAGTCGCACGGTAAATGTCTTACTGCCATATTGGAGGGCATTCCCTACGGACTTGAATTGGACGAGGATTTTATAAACAGTGAACTTGCCCGTCGTCAAAAGGGTTTCGGCCGCGGCGAAAGAATGCAATCAATTGAGAGTGATAAGGTTTCCATTACTTCCGGCGTTCGTCATGGAAAAACACTCGGTTCGCCCATTGCACTGACAATTTCAAACAAGGATTGGGAAAATTGGAAAACAATAATGTCCACGGAAGCCGGTGATGCCGATGAAAAATTCAAATTAACCCGTCCTCGCCCGGGTCATGCTGACCTTCCCGGAGTTTTAAAGTTCAATACTGACGATATGAGAGATATTCTTGAAAGGTCAAGCGCCCGGGAAACCGCCGCCCGTGTTGCTGTCGGTGCGATTTGTAAAAAATTTTTAAAAGAATTTGGAATAAAAATAATTTCTTTTACGAAAGAAATCGCCGATATTCGCGTCCCGTCATCAAAAATGAAAATTGATGACATCGCTGAACTTGTAGAAAATTCGCCGGTGAGATGTTATGATGAAAAAGTTGCCGAACAGATGATAAAAGCGATTGAAAAAGCAAAGGAAAATGGTGATACCGTCGGAGGAATTTTTACCGTTGTTGTCGGCGGCGTTCCTGTCGGACTCGGAAATCATACCCAGTGGGACTTAAAACTTGATGCGCGTCTTGCATTCGCGGTGATGTCAATTCAGGCGGTAAAAGGCGTTGAAATAGGCCGCGGATTTGACATAACAAGAAAACTGGGTTCAGAGGTGCACGACGAAATTTTTTACGACAAATCAATCGGTTATTGGCGTAAATCAAACAATGCCGGCGGCATTGAGGGCGGGATTTCCAACGGCGAGCAAATAATTGTCCGCGCTGCGATGAAACCGATACCGTCATTAAAAAGACCGCTGCAATCGGTTGACATAAAAACAAAGGAAACTATGAAAGCGCAGATTGTCCGTTCAGATGTCTGTGCGGTTCCTGCGGCCGGCGTTATAGGCGAAGCGGTCGTCTCAATTGAAATAGCAAAAGCATTTTTAGAAAAATTCGGCGGCGATTCAATATCTGAAATTAAAACGAATTACTTGAATTATATGGACATGCTGAAAAGCAGGTGAGTGAAAAGGTTAAAGGTTAAAATTAAAATGGTATGCAATAGAAAAAGTGTGGTAGTTTTTTTGTTTTTTATTTCTTTTTTTGTCTCTTCCGTTTTTACCGAGATAAAAACGATTCATGTAGTAAAAGAAAATTCGACTTTTTTATCCATTCCGCTTATTCTTGTTCAGGGGATGGGTTATTTGTCAACCGATGACATCGCAAAAATTTACGATGCAAAAACCAATTGGCTTCCTTTATCAAAAAAAGTCATTCTCACCCTGAACAACAAAGAAATAATTTTTCAGATTGGTTCAAAAAAAGTTGTTGTAGATAAAATTGAACGGCTGATGAATAAGTCGGCGAAGTTGGACGGCAGCAAACTTTTAATACCTCTTGAGTTTGTACTTACAAGAGCGTTCGCGAATATTTCCGGTTTTTACAGCGAGTGGGATTACCGTCGTCTCATTTTACGCATTTCTCCGATTCCGGATATTTTTCCTCCGAGATATTATTCCTATAAAGATAAGACCCGTCTGGTAATTCAGGCGGTTGAAAAGAAAGAGATCCAAATTGATTCGTCAAAAGAAAAAAAAATTGCCGTAAAAATTTACAGAAGCAAAGTCAGAGATGTTGAAAAGTCGTCAATTAGTATAAATGACGGTGTTGTTGACAGCATTGATGCGACAAATTTGGAGCGGGATGTTTTGTTCGTCATAAATCTCGGAACTTATTCCGGGAAAAGTGAAACATTTACTCTGTCGTCGCCGTTTCGGCTTGTGATTGATGTTGAAAGAATCGGCGAGACAACTTCCAAATTGACAGGTTTATCTAGCGTGTTGGCGCCTTCATCCACCGGTTTTTCGGAAACAAATATACCGTCGGACATTCTCCCGCCTGAATCTTCTATAGAAAAAGAAACAGAATTTCCGATTATTGAAAACAATGACACAAAAAAGTTACAACCGGAAAAAGTTGAGCATAAACTTAACAAAATTGTTATTGATGCCGGCCACGGTGGAGAAGATCCCGGAGCAATAGGTCCCAAAGGAACAAAGGAAAAAGATATAAATCTGATAATTGCACAGCGTCTTACGGAGATATTAAAGAAAAACGGATATGAGGTTTTTTTAACTCGCACCGACGACACTTTTATTCCGCTTGCGGACAGAACGAAATTTGCCAATAAAGTTATGGCTGACCTGTTTGTAAGTATTCACTGTAATGCCTCTATTTCCGACGATACCCGAGGTTTTGAAATTTATTTTCTATCGGAAAAGGCAACCGACCGTGCCGCTGCCGCAGTTGCAAACATGGAAAATTCTGTGATTGCACTTGAAAAGCCCTCACTTTCCGGGAAGAGAGACATAGAAAGACTTTTGTTATCCATGGCAGTTACCGAGTTTATGAACGAGTCGGCGACTCTCTGCGGAACCATTAACCGGCAGGTATGCAGCAATTTTTCAAATTTAGATTCCCGCGGCGTCAAGCAGGCGAATTTTTATGTTTTAAGGGGTGCTACGATGCCGGCAGTTTTAATTGAGGTCGGATTTTTATCAAACGCTAAAGAGGAAAAACTTCTCAACCGGAAAAAATTTCAGAAAGAAATAACGGAAAATATTTTTAACGGCATAAAAGAATATGAAAAACGGCTTAAATAATAATCCTATCGGTATGTTTGATTCCGGGCTCGGCGGTCTCACCGTTTTGAAAGAACTGGTAAAAATTTTACCGTCGGAAAACATAATTTATTTCGGAGATACTGCGAGAGTTCCATATGGAACAAAATCAGAAAATGCGGTAAGGAATTTTTCAAGGCAGATTACGAAATTTTTAATCGGGCACAATGTGAAACTTATATTGGTTGCCTGCAATACCGCATCTGCACTTGCCCTTAACGACATAAAAAAAATTGCAAAAGAGATACCGGTTATAGGGGTGATAAAAAGCGGCGTGCGCGCCGCGGTTTCTGAAACCGTTAATAAAAAAATCGGTATCATTGGAACTCCCGCAACGATAAAAAGCGAATCATATCAAAATGCCGTTAAAATATTTAACAAAAAAATTAAAATTGTCCAGCAGCCGTGCCCGCTTTTCGTTCCGCTGGTTGAAGAGGGCTGGATCTACGGTAAAATTATGAAAGATATCGCAAAAATATATCTTCATCCTCTGAAAAAAGCCGGTTGCGATGTCGTAATTTTAGGATGCACTCATTATCCGATAATTAAAGAAATTATTCAGGAAGTTGTCGGGGAAAAAATAAAACTTATTGATTCCGCAGAGGAAGTTTCCAAAGATGTCAAAAAAATATTATCAAACAAAGGTTTAATCAGAACGGCAAACTCCCGTGGGAATTTAAAATTTTATGTTTCGGATGCTCCCGATAAATTTTCCAAATTGAGCAAAATTTTTTTAGGAAAAATTATATCCGGAGTAAAAAAAGTAAGTATAGAATAGTGGGACAAAATGTAGCCCCCGAATTTATTCGGGGGTGAGCGAAGCGAATAGAGGTATTAATGTATAGCGTAACGGTTGAAGATGATTTTTCGGCGGCACATAATTTAAGAAATTACAAAGGTAAATGCGAAAAATTACACGGACATAATTACAAGGTTCGACTGACTGTTTCAGGTAATACACTTGATAAAAGCGGAATGCTTGTCGATTTTACCGACTTAAAAAGAATTCTGAAGGAGATGCTGTCAAGATTTGATCATGGTTACCTGAATGACATTTCGCCATTTGACCCCGCGGGCGGGGTTAATCCCACTGCGGAAAATATAGCGAAACAGATTTTTAAACGAATACAATTAAAAATTAAAAATGTAAAATTAAAAATTAAGGTGACTGTCTGGGAGACCGAGAAAAATTTTGCAACATACTATGAAAAATAAACCCCTCCCCTGCTCGCAGGAGCGGGGTAAAGCCGTAGTTTTATTGTCAGGCGGGATGGATTCATCAACGGTTCTTTATATCGCAAAAAAAAAATACCAGAGATGCATCTGTCTGATTTTTGATTACGGTCAGCGGCACAATCGCGAACTTGAAAGCGCTAAAAAGATTGCCCGTTTTGCCGGTTGCAATTATAAAATTGTAAAAATTATTTTTCCGTGGAAGGGTAGCTCGCTTATTGACAAAACCGAAAAAATTCCATATAATAAAAAAATCGGCAGAGAAATACCGTCAACATATGTCCCGGGCCGGAATACTATTTTTTTAAGTTATGCTCTTTCTTTTGCAGAAACAATCGGTGCAAAAAAAATTTTTATAGGTGCGAATGCGGTTGATTTTTCAGGTTATCCCGATTGTCGCCCACAGTATTATAAAAATTTTAATAAATTGTTATCCGTCGGAACAAAAAATGGGGATATAAAAATTGAAACCCCGTTGCTTTACAAAACAAAAAAAGAAATTGTGAAATTAGCGGTAAAGTTAGGAGTTCCGCTTGATATGACATGGTCTTGTTATACCGGTGGGAAAAAGCCATGCGGGAAGTGTGATGCCTGCATTTTGCGCGCAAAAGGCTTTAAAGAGGCAAACAAAAAAGACCCGCTTTTTTAATTTTTTGCCACGGAGGTCACAGAGTTATTTTTTAGCCACAGAATTTCACAGAATTTACACAGAAGTGTCTTTTTCTGTGTCCATCTGTGGCTGTAGTTTTGTTTTTCTCTGTGTTTTCTGTGGCTGATTATACTTTTATGATTGGAAGAATTTCGGAAATATTTACATCTGTTCAGGGTGAAGGAATGTATGCCGGAATACCGATGATTTTTGTAAGGTTTT
>PEVQ01000053.1:870-1872 GCA_002780205.1 Elusimicrobia bacterium CG06_land_8_20_14_3_00_38_11 | reverse complement strand
TATAGAAGATATTGAAAAAGAACTGGAATCGAAAAAAAATGTCTCTATTATTTCTTTCACTGGTGGTGAACCGTTGCTGCACGCCGAGGTAATTTCGGAAATTATTCCGCATTTCAAAAAAAGAAGCATAAAAACATATCTTGATACCAATGGTACTCTTTATGAAAAATTTTCTAAAATTGCCAATGACATAGATTATGTGGCGATGGATATAAAACTTCCATCGGCTTGCGGAGTGGAGTATTGGCAGGAACACCTTGAGTTTCTGAAAATAGCAAAAAAGAACATATTTGTAAAAATCGTCGTAACCTCAAAGTCCACCGATAATGAATTCAAAAAAGCAGTTGAGACAATTGCTGCCGTTGATGTTTCAATCCCGCTTGTTATCCAACCTGTAACGCCGCTCGGAGATATTGTATCAATGCCGTTTGAGAAAATCCGCATTCTTAAAAAAATAGCCGAGCAGAAACTTGAAAATGTTTCAATAATTCCGCAGATGCACAAAAAACTGGGAATAAGATAAAAAATGTCATTTAATCATTTAGGCAAATGAGAAAATGAGAAAAAAAATATTACAACCGAAGTTTGATAAAATCAATCCGGAACTTTTAGCGGCGATGGATTATGGATATAGAGGGAAGAAAATTGAAGTTACAATTGAAACGGACGAGTTCACCTGCCTATGTCCGTGGTCGCACCTGCCGGATTTTGCAAAACTTACAATTGTTTATGTGCCCGATAAACTCTGCGTTGAATTAAAATCGCTGAAACTTTATTTGCAGAGTTTCAGAAATGTTGGGATTGTCCACGAAAACGTTGTTAATAGAGTCCTTTCCGATTTGGCAAAACTAATCTCGCCGAAAAAAATGCATGCCGAAGCAACCTTTAACCTCCGCGGCGGTCTAAAAACCACGGTAAAAGCCGATTATAAAAAATAGATTCCAAAAACATAGCGATAAAAAATCACTTGACAAAACTTAGAATATTTGTTATAAATTGAGT
>PEVQ01000053.1:0-824 GCA_002780205.1 Elusimicrobia bacterium CG06_land_8_20_14_3_00_38_11 | reverse complement strand
TTGAGTAGGAAAATGTTATGAAAAACTAGAAAACGGAGGTTTTTATGTTTCCAAAATTTATAATTTCCGGTTATATTGACAGAGCATTAAAACATGCAGTTTATGATAAATTGGAAGATGGTTCTTTCAGCGGACGAATCCCTAAATGTAAAGGGGTTATCGCATTTGCTAAGACATTAAAAAAATGTGAAGAGGAATTGCGGTCAGTTCTTGAAGATTGGATTTTGGTGGGACTTGCCTTCGGGCATAAATTGCCTAAGATTGACAATATAGATATAAATAAAAAACCAAGTAAGGCATCACATTATGAGTCGTTGGCTGCCGTGTAGACGCAGGGATTTTATCAGAAAACTTATCAAACTGGGGTTTAATGGACCATATTCGGGAACAAGACACCAGTTTTTAATTTACAAAGAACATCGGCTTAGTATTCCGTCAAATTCTGAATATTCCGTCCCGCAACTTAAAATGATGTTAAATGAAGTTAAAGAAATTGTAGGTCGCCAGATTTCACTTGATGAGTGGAGTGATTTGTAATTTATAAAGTGTTTTAATCGTTCTTTATTTTTGTAGCAAAAAGCATTCCTTAAAGATGGGGAAAGCCCATCTAACCATTACGTGAGGATAATGCTGTCACATTCCGTCTTCGGACGGAAGGGGTGGCAGTTTTTATCGGATTTACGTAATGGTTGCCGATAGGAATATGTGCCCCTTTTTGTTTGGGGTAATGGATTATATGAAAAATGAAAAATTTATGTATCAATGTTTTATGTGTGGCAAAAAATACCAATTTGGACCACATACTAAGGGGAGCATAAAATACT
>PEVQ01000240.1 GCA_002780205.1 Elusimicrobia bacterium CG06_land_8_20_14_3_00_38_11 | reverse complement strand
ATCGCTGGTGGGATAGATTCCTTTTGAAAGTTGTTAATAAATACAAAGACCATTATGAATCATATTTTATGTATATTTATCAAGTTCATGAAATCTATTTTGAATTGAAAATAATAAAATGAAAATCGCAATTGAATGGCGGCAATCGTCGACGAGAAAACTATATTCAAAAAATTGATGGCAATGTATGAACCAATGATTTAAAACTTTTATGAATGACAAAAAAAAACAAAAAGAATTTTGGGGAAATTTTTGGCAGAGCACGCCAATTGAAAGTAATTTTGACAAACCTGCAAATCAGTGGATTTTCTTTGACAAAATTAAATTTCAATACCTCTCTGACTACCTGCCTCAAAAACCTGCCAAGACATTAGAAGTGGGCTGTGGTTCAGCAACAATTTCACTTTTATTATCTAAAAAGGGTTACCAAACAACGATGGTGGATTTCGCCGATAATGCTTTGCTTGTAGCTAAAAGAAGGTTTCAATTGCAAAATACGACCGGCAAATTCGTCAATGCCGACGCCCAAGCCCTGCCATTTGCTGATAACACCTTTGATTTGGTAATGAGCTTTGGGTTGCTTGAACATTTTGAAAATCCACAAAAAACGATTTCTGAAATGGTTAGAGTGTTAAAACCAGGCGGAAGATTTTTTTCAGACATAATCACCAAAAGATTTTCAGTTCTTACTGTTGGCAAGATAATAAGTTTTTTAATCAGATTTCCGTATCATTTAATAATCAAATTTAACCCTGCCAAAGCCTTCTGGGATTATAGGGATTTATTCAAACCCGATTTTTATGAAAACTCCTTCTCATCGGGTATGTATGAAAAATTCATGGAAAAAGGCGGATTATTGAATGTAAAAATCATTGGATTTATGCCACTTCCACCATTGTATGTTCCGCCGTGGATGGAAAAAATTTACATAAGAGTTCTTGAAAAATTCACCTGGATTAGCGAATTTTTTACTAATTCGTCTAAATTGTCATTGTTTTGGTGTGTTAGTTGGATAGCATTTGGAATAAAAAATGAAAATCGCGATTGAATCTTCGCCGCAGCTGGAAGTCAAACGCGGCATAGGAATATACACGGAAAACCTTGTCAGGTATCTTGCCAAAATTGACATGGAGAACGAGTATGTGATTTTCAGTTGGTTTTTCAGGGATTATGAAAAAAAACTGAAAATGCTCTACTGTCCCGAGCAGAAAAATTTTTCAATGACGGCAAAGAGATTCCCTGACTCCCTGATGACTGTGCTTGAATGGAAATTACATTTGCCGGTTATTCAAAACCTGCTGAAAAAAGAAAATATCGGCATATATCACTCTCCCGGACCAAGGCTTCCCCATTTTTCAGAAGATTCAAAAACCGGAAAAGCCCGCAAGATAGCCACCATACATGACGTCATACACGAGATTCATCCTGAATGGTTCAGCCCTCATTTTATAAAAACAGCCCGTGAAGCCATAAAAAGCGCTGATTTTATCATAACCGACTCCGTTAATTCAAAACACGACCTGATTAAATATTATGCTCTGTCTGAAGAAAAAATAAAAGTCATTCCTCTTGGAATCGACAGAAACATTTTTAAGAAAATTGAGGACAAAGAAAGTCTTAAACATTTGCGCGTAAAATACGGATTACCACATAATTATTTTCTCTGTGTCGGTCCGATTGAACCGAGAAAAAACATTGAAAACTTTCTGGCCGCGTATTCAAAAATAATAAAGCCCAAAATGCCCGAACATAAAATAGTTCTTGTGGGCAGAAAAAACGCGTATATTGAAGAAATAATAAATCGTCACAATCTCTCCGAAGATGTAATCATAACAGGCGTAGTGGGACAGAATGACATCGTCGGCATATATAATCTTGCCGCCGTTCTCGTGCATCCATCTTTATACGAAGGTTTCGGTATGCAGGTGCTTGAAGCAATGACATGCGGTTGCCCGGTGGTGACTTCCGATTCGTCTTCTCTGCCTGAACTTGCAGGAGACGCCTGTTTGCTTGTCAATCCGCATTCCATTGAAGAAATCGCGGATGCCGTCTACAGAATTGTATCTGACGAAAAACTCCGAACATTTCTTTCAGATAAAGGCCTGAAGAGAGCCAAAAATTTCAAGTGGGAAGACACGGCAAGACAAACTCTGGAAATTTACAGGAAATATGCGTCATAAAAGAGTTCTCCTTTTAAATTTATCTTACAAAAAAAGTTTTTTAACGAGCCGAAAATTCTTGCCGGACTCGGTTATGTTTCCGAAGCACTGAATACCGGACAAATTGAAAATAAAGTGTTTGACATGGCTTTGGGATACGGTCCGAAAGATTTATTTGAAGAAATCGGGATTTACAGCCCTGACATTATCGGCATAACCATGATGACTTTTAATTACAGGAATCATTACAAATTAATAAATGAAATCAAGTCAAGGTTTAAAAACATCGCCATAGCGGTCGGCGGAGCTCATGTTTCTTTGATGCGTGAAAAAGTTCTGGCAGATTGTCCGGACATAGACTACGGAGTGGTTCTTGAAGGCGAAAAAACGATGCTTGAATTATGCCAGGGAAACGACCTTTCTAAAATCGGCGGTCTCATATACAGAAAAAATTCGAAAATCGTCTTTAACGGAGAACGCTCTTTTATTGAAAATTTAGACGACATCCCCTATCCGAAATACGGCTCGTTTGAACTGGATAAATATCCTTATCCAAATTCGCCTGAGAGATTCAGGGACATTCCTATCGTCTCATCCAGAGGATGCCCGTATCAATGCATTTTTTGTCCGGTTAAGTCAGCCATCGGAGAAAAATTCAGATACCGCAGTCCGGAAAACATGTTGAAAGAACTGGGATACTGGTATGAAAAGGGCTACAGGACATTCTGGTTCGCCGACGATAATTTTACTCTTTTGAAGGAACGAGTTTCTAAATTCTGTGATTTAATTGATAAATCCGGAATGAAAGATTTGTCTTTGGGCTGCGGCAATGGAATACGGGCGGATCGCGTTGATATAGAACTTTTAAAAAAAATGAAAAACGCGGGATTTAAAGTGCTTGCTTTCGGGGTGGAATCCGGTTCGGACAGAATACTCAAAATCTACAAAAAAAGCGAAACCTTGCTGCAGATAGAAACAGGAATAAAAAACGCCATTGAACTTGGATTCTCCGTGGGGCTGTGTTTTCTCATCGGCGCGCCGGGTGAAACGCCCCAGGACGTGGAAAAATCATTTGAACTTGCGCGGCGTTATCCGATAGACGGCGTGCGTTTTTATCACATCACTCCCTATCCGAAAACCGAATTATACGAATGGATAGAAAAGAATTCCTATTTTGTCGCGGAGCCGGCCGAATATCTCAACAGCGTTATCTCATTTCAGAATAATCCCGTGTACAAAACACCTGAACTACCGTTAAACGTCCGCAAAAAACTTTTCAAAAAAGCAAAAAAAATAGAAAATTACATTGAAAATAATTTCTATGCAAGGAAATTCGTCAAATTGGGAACGCCGAAATTGATAGCCGGCGTTTTGGCATCTCTTTACAGAACCAGCATAATAAACCGGATTTTGAACCTGCAAATCCGCGGAAAAAAATTGAGAGAACATATTAAAAAACTATATATATGACTAGTCAGACTATAAATATTACTAACAAGAGCGGAATATACTTTACATGGAAGATGGTGTCATGCTGAACTTGATTCAGCATCTATAGACCCTG
>PEVQ01000028.1 GCA_002780205.1 Elusimicrobia bacterium CG06_land_8_20_14_3_00_38_11 | reverse complement strand
CCAAAATTAGAAAATTGTCAAGGGAAAACTTTTGATAATTTTACAAACCCGTCTATTGAAACCATTTCCGCACGGCACAACGGAGATATTCCCGCTTGTAATATCTTTTCTTCCAATTTTTTTTTATCAATTTGTAGCCCACAATTGTAGCCCCCGACTGTAGCCGACGCTTTAGCGTCGGGGGGTGAGCCCCGCATCGCAGTGCGGGGTAAACTCCGCGAATAGGTGGGGGATAAAAAAAGCGAGTTTAACAGTGTTTTTCGTCTATGCAAAAAAGCCGATTTTACGATTCCGAAAAACTTTTTTTCCTCATTTTTTTTTATACGCGGTTTCTTTAATCGTTTCAGTTTCACCACTGTTGATGTAACTTTTGGTTTCGGATAAAAACATGTTCCCGGAACATTAAACATTTTTTCAACCGAACAAAAAACTTGACAGGCAATGGATAAAACGCCATAATCGTAAAAACCCGGCTGGGCGATAATCCGGTCGGCAACCTCTTTCTGGAGCATAAAAACGGCAGTATCCCAATTAGGAAGTGGCAGGATTTTTTCAATTATTGCGGATGAAATATAATAAGGCAGGTTGGCGACAAATTTCAATTTTTGGCTTTTGGGAGGTTGCCATTTCAAGAAATCCGTATTTATGATTTCTATGTTTTTTTGATTTCTGTATTTTTCAATAAGTTTTTCGGCAAGGTTTTTGTCAATTTCAATTGCAATTATTTTTTTGGATTTTTGGGAAAGTTCATCCGTCAATATTCCTTTACCCGGGCCTATTTCAATAACGGTATCCGAGGATAAAATGTCGGCGGATTTTATAACTTTTTTTGCGATGTTTTTATCAACAAGGAAGTTCTGTCCGCGGCGGGTTCTCATAGAGTTTTAGAGTTCATATGGTTTTAGTCCCTAACGGGACTATAACCCTATCACTTCAGTTCCGCATTCCAGTAAACAGTATCAATAAATTTCTGCCAGGATGCCTTTATTTTCAAACCCGGCTTAAAACAAAGTGAAACCGGGCCCTTCCAGTCGGGTTTTCCAGGTTTAACTAAAAGTTTCATACCTGCTTCCTGCGGAGTTCTTGCTGCTTTTTTAAGATTGCACGGAATACAAGAAATAACCACATTTTGCCAATCCGTTGTACCACCGCGGCTTATGGGAATTACATGCTCAAGATTTAACTCGCTGGTAGTTTTTTTCTTCCCGCAATAGCAGCATCTATGTTTGTAATGTTCATAAATATTTTTCCTGGTGAATTTTATGTCCATAGGTGGAAGTTCATCGTAAAATCTTAAAAGTATTACTTCCGGAATTGCTATCTTAAAAGAGGGAGTGTGAATAAAACCGGAGGAGTGTGCGGACATTTCCTGCGAAATATCTTTCCAGTCGGAAAACGAGTATGTTTTGTATTCCTCATCAACAACGCTGGCGTGGTCAATGTACAAAAGAGAAAACGCCTTTTGCCAGGTTGTTATGTGAATAGCATAAAACTTTCTATTTAATACCAGAACATCAGACATTTTAATTTTTTTGACAAGATTAACAGGATTTTAACTTCTGATTTTTATCCGCCTTTATCCTGTAAATCCTGTCAGAATTTTCCTTTTTGTGAATTATTCTACATTTTTAATTGTTTTTTGTCAATAGGCAGGCAAGTTTTATCGCTTCAATCATCGGCTGCGGATTCGCCCTGTTTTTACCGGCGATGTCGTAAGCCGTTCCGTGACCCGGCGAAGTCCTGATAAACGGGAGCCCGACGGTGACATTCACTATTTTATCCGGATTTAATAATTTCAAAGGTAGCATCGCTTGGTCGTGATACATACAGACGACTAAATCGGATTTCATATCTAAAAATGCAACCTCGGGATTTACCGGTCCCGCCACATCAAGACCTCTTTTTTTTAGAATTTTTATTGCCGGAATTATTTTTTTCTTTTCTTCGGTGCCGACCAATCCGTTGTCGCCGCAGTGAGGGTTCAATCCGCAGATAATTATTTTCGGTTTTTTTATTCTGAAATATTTTTTAATAAACTCGCAGACGGATTTAGTGCTTTTTACTATTTTTTCTTTACTTATATTTTTAGATACATCTTTCAAAGGAATATGCCTCGTCAAAAGAAGAACCTTTTTATCTTCGGCAACCATTAACATTTCAACATTTTTTGAACAGGTTTTTTTTGCCAAAAATTCGGTATGGCCACCTAATTTTCCGAATGCGGATTTTGCCACCGGAGCAGTTACAATTGCATCAACTTTCTCATTCTTTATAAGTTTTACTGCCCTGATTAAAAAACTTACGGCGGCTTTATCGCTTTTGCGTGTCGGAAATCCTGGAACAAATTTTGTTGATGTGCCGATGACAACAGGCCGGCAGATTTTAAGAACTGATTTATCCGATATGGCTTTTTTTACAATTTCAGGGCATATCCCTGTAGGGTCACCAAGGGTTATCGCTATGGCGGGCTTCGCTTCGCTTACCCACCCTGAAGGGTGGGCTACAATGTGGTGTGATGCTTCGGGTTTAGACAACCCGACTAAAGTCGGGTTAAACCCTTGCATCTTTTTTCTTTTCGTTTTGCTCACTTTTTTATTTTATATCGGATGAGATATTGGCTTTATCGCGGAGATTTTTTATGTATTTTTCATACTCTTCCTGTCTTTTTTCCGCAAGAAGATATTTTTCAAGATTAACTTTAACCTCTTCAAAACTCCGTTTCTGTTTTGCTTCTTTTTTGTCAACCTTTAAAATATGATACCCGAACTCCGTTTCAAAATAATCGGAAATTTCACCTACCGGTGTCTTAAAAGCAGTATCCTCAAAATTCTTAACCATCATTCCTCGTACGATGAAACCAAGGACACCGCCGGTTTTCCGGCTGCCGGGGTCTTCCGAATACTGTTGGGCAAGTTTTGCAAAATCCTCGCCTTTTTTAAGTTTCTGCTGAACTTCTTTTATTTTGTTCAGTGCCTGTGATTTTTCTTTTGTTGAAGCATTTTTTTCAACCCGTATTAAAATATGCCTGACGGAAACTTTTTCCGGCTCGTCAATTTTATCCCTGTTTTTTTCGTAATAACTTTTTAATTCATCTGCGGTTGGCGGCGTAACTTTTCTGACGACTCCATCTTCAATAAGTTTGTTGACCATAATATCTTCGCGGAGTTTATCGCGGAACTTTGCAATGGTAAGATTTTGCTTTTTCAACTCGGAATTAAACTCGGCATCCGCTTCAACGGCAGTTACTATTTTCCCGTCCTTTCTTTTGAATCTGTCTTTTACCGTTTCCATTCCGTCCTCAACTTCTCTTTTGCTTACTTTTATATCTTTTTTCTTCGCTTCCTGCAATAAAAGTTTCTGGTCAATCATCTGGTCAAGAAGTTCTTTTCTTACCTCTGCGATTTTTTTGTCCATATCTTCCTGTGACATCACTTCGCCGTAAGTTTTTTGTATCTGGGAAATTACGGGATTTATCGCCTCATCATAATCCGACTGTAAAATTACATCGTCGTTAACTTTTGCAATTGCCTTATTGACGACAGCGGCGTAAAGACAGTAAGTAGTAAGTAGTAAGTAGTAAGTAGTAAGTAAAAACACTCCTTGCATCAACTTCCGACTCCCAACTTCCAACTTCCAACTTCCAGATTTTCTGTT
>PEVQ01000046.1:3925-4768 GCA_002780205.1 Elusimicrobia bacterium CG06_land_8_20_14_3_00_38_11 | reverse complement strand
AGCAAATTATTTCCGTCGGTATTCCGACGGAACAAAATTATTTAATTACGACACAGTATGGAAGCCGAAGAATCTCGGTGTTAAAAAGCGAGATGTTTCGCTTCGCTCAACATGACATCTGTGAAAATCGGTGCCTGCCCTCGAATGATTCTATCGGGGGTTAATCTGTGGTTACATTTTTTAAGGAGACCTTATGGAAAAAGGAAAAGAGTATCACATCGCGTTGGGAAAAGGCGATGTCGGAAGATATGTTTTGCTGCCGGGCGACCCGGGCAGAACGCCGCTTATCGCAAAGTTTTTTGACGATTCAAAAGAGATGGCGAATAACCGCGAGTATCGGACATTCACCGGAAATATTACCGGCTACGACGGTAAAAAAGTAAAAATATCCACGACTTCAACGGGTATCGGCTGTCCGTCCACCGCTATTGCCGTTGAAGAACTGATAAAAATCGGAGCAGATACTTTCATAAGAATAGGAACTGCCGGCTCGCTTCAAAAAGAGGTCGGGCTCGGCGATGTTGTTATTTCAACAGCCGCCGTCCGCGAAGAAGGAACGACCAGTCAGTATGTTCCGCTTTCCTATCCCGCCGTTGCAAATTTTGATGTTACGGCTGCTTTAATTGAAGCAGCAAAAAAACTTAAAATAACTGCGCATCCGGGAATTTCACACTGCAAAGACGCTTTTTACACGGAAGGTGCGAAGGACTTACCGCTTTCCGACCACAACGAAAAAATGTGGACTGCGTGGTATCGCTCAAATGTTCTTGCCACATCAATGGAGTCCGCCGCATTATTTGTTGTTTCATCCATTAGAAGAGTTTATGCCGGCGAGGTTCTTGC
>PEVQ01000046.1:189-3845 GCA_002780205.1 Elusimicrobia bacterium CG06_land_8_20_14_3_00_38_11 | reverse complement strand
AGAATGACATCCTTTTCATGTAAAGTATTTTATGCTCCCCTTAGTAACCACGAATGGACACTAATTGACACGAATTAAAAATTTAATGTAGGCACGAATCCTGACCTGTCGTCAGGACAGGTTTATTCGTGCTTAGTCGTGTTAATTCGTGGTTACAGGACTTTTTCAATAGACCCTATTTTCTTTTGTTTTTCCGTTTTTTCTTCGGAGAACCGGTATGTTCAATAGTTTTTATTATTTTGTAATGGAGTGATTGAGGGACTTCCTGCATTTCTATCTGATGACATAATTCAACCGTCTTTTTGAAAGTGTTGAAAAAACAGCAGCAAAACTCGTCTTCAAGTTCCCTCTCAAACTCATCAGATAAATCAAAATCCAGTTCGTCGTCAATGAAATCCGATAATAATTGTAAAAATATTTTGTGTTCCATCAATGTCCCCTGAAATATCCGGAAAGTTTTCCGCGCAAAAACAGCCGTGCCCTGTGAAGTCGTGATTTTACCGACGGCAAAGAAATTTTTAGTATTTTTTGCACTTCCTCATTGCTCATATTTTCCACATCACGCAAAACGAGGACAGTTTTATATTTTTCGGGAAGCAATTCAATCGCTTTATTCAGTTTGTTTTTAAGTTCCGTATTTTCCGAAGTAGCCGTCGGACTTTTTGACCAGTCGTCCGCAAAATCACGTTTTATCTCGCCTTTTTCCGTAATAATCGGAGCATCCATAGAAACGGTGCGAACTGTTTTTCTTTTTCGCCGTTTCATTAAAACGGCATTTACAGCAATCCTGTAAAGCCAAGTTGAAAATTCCGAGTTGCCCCTGAAACTTTTTATTTTTTGCCAGGCGTTCAGAAATGTTTCCTGTAAAAAATCCTCAGAGACGGCTTTGTTGCCCGTCATATTCAAAAGCAGGTTATATATTTTCTGCTCGTGCATTTTGATTAACTGTTCAAAAGCACGGGTATCTCCGTTTTGTGATTTTTCAACAAGGATTTGTTCGTTTGCGCTCATTTGTTTAGATGCGAAATTTCCGTAGGTGATTCGGCGGGTTCAAAAAAAACAGATTACAGCGATAAAAATCTGATGTTAAAATCCAGTTAATCCTGTCAAAAAAGGTTCTGACAGGATTTACAGGATAAGTTAACGATAGCAACGATACATCGCTGTAATCTGCCGTTTATCGCTGTAGTCGTCGTTAAATTAGTCCTCTTCCAACTTTTCCGGAACTATTATATTTTCGTTTTTCTTTAACAATTCTTTTGAAACAGGCCTTTCAAGTTTTGACTGAATCATATCCTGTAAATATCTTTTTACGGTCGTATCCCAGTATTTTTTGGTTATGTAATATACTTTGGCTCCGCCGAGTTCATGCTGAATATCAGGCCACGGATATGACGGTTGTGCCATTCCGATGCCCCATCTTTTTAAGCCGTTATAACTTTCAAATGTTGACCAGAACTCTTTTTGTTTAAGTGTATCAAAAGCATATTCACATTTGGCATAATAAAGTATTGCTCCTGCGCGAATGCCTCGCCTGTATGCCATCGTGTGAAGCGAAATGCTTATATCCTCGTTCATAAGCCGGCCATTACAAAAAGCCACAAGATGTCCGTCAATGAGCCCGACCATTTGATACGGGTCTTTCAGGCGGTTTCTCACCCAACCAAGAATTTCGGCATAGACCCGGACTCCGACAATATCGTAAAAATCATGGTCAACTTCCATAATTTTTTTCAGATAATTTAAAAGTAAAGGCGCTTCTTCTTTTGTCATCGGTCTGATTAACATCGTCTCGCCCGTCTTAACTTTTATTGCTGCTGGTTCAAACGGCGGGACAATCATCGGATCCGGCGATAAAATCGGCTCCAGTTCCTCTACCTTAAAAACAACCTGTTCCTGAGACACTTTTTCCGGCGGTGCTTTTTTCATAACGAAACCCTCCCGTATTTTGTCATTCTGAGTGAAACGAAGAATCTCAATATTAGATAATGTTTGAGACCCTTCACTTCGTTCAGGGTGACATTGTTAAACTTTTTAACAATGTCATTTAACAAAATTTTTCTTGATTTGTCAAGTTTTTTTTGATATAATTTTCCGAAACTGGAGGGCTGATGGGAATTTTAACGAGAGATGAAATCTTGAAAGAAATTAAAAGCGGTAACATTGAGGTTGAGCCGTTTTCACAGGAACAGGTTGGTCCTGCATCAATTGATTTGTATTTGGGCGACGAAATCAGGGTGTTCAAAAAATTCCGCGGGATTTATCATGTTAACGAAGAAAGCGATTATGAAAAAATCACAAAAATTGTCAAAGTGAAAAAATTTTTCGTAATTCGCGCCGGCGATGTCGTGCACGGCATAACGAGAGAGAGAATACGGCTCGGCGAAAATCTTTGTGCGTGGCTTGAAGGCCGCTCCCGTTATGCACGGTTGGGCCTGATGGTCCATGTTACGGCGGGTTTAATTCAGCCGGGAATCAACAATAAGCAGGTGCTTGAAATTACGAATATGGGACCGATTCCACTTGCGGTTTATCCGGGTACAAAAATTTGCCAGTTGGTAATTCAGGAAACTACCGGCAAAGCGAAATATCAGGGAAGATTCAAAAATCAGGTTCACCCGTAAAATTCATAGTGAAGTCGCCAAAGGCGACCGAATGGAGAATGGAAAAAAACGAATTTGTGGAATGAGGGACTTCAGTCCCTCGTCAATGGAACAAATTCACACAACAATGTAGCCCACCCTTCAGGGTGGGTGAGCGGAGCGAAGGAGAAAAAATGTATAGACCGCAAATCAAGGTAGTTGATTGTACTGTTCGCGACGGCGGGTTGATGAACAAGTCAAAATTCTCGTTTGAAACCGTCAGAAATGTTTATAAATCCGTTTGTGCAGCGGGTATAGACATTATTGAACTCGGTTACAGAAACAGCAAGCAGATGTTTTCCGTTGATGAATATGGTCCATGGCGTTTTTGCGACGAAGAAAACCTAAAAAAAATAGTGGACGGAATGAAATCCGACAAGACAAAAATTGCGATTATGCAGGACGCCCACAAGGCCGTCGCCGAGGATATTCTTCCAAAGGAAAAAAGCGTTGTGGATGTAATTCGTGTTGCAACATATGTCAAGGATATTGATAAAGCAATCAAACTTGCAAATAATGCCACTGATAAAGGATATGTCGCAACTATTAACATTATGGCTATATCCGTAGCGCTTGAACGCGAACTTGACGAGGCATTACAGCAGATAGAAGAGGAAACAAAAATAACGGCATGTTATGTGGTGGATAGTTACGGAGCGCTCTATAGTGAAGACATCGATTTTTTGGTGGATAAATATAAAAAATATCTTAAAAATAAAGAAATAGGAGTGCACTGTCACAATCATCAGCAACTCGGTTTTGCCAATACGATTGCCGGTATTATTCGCGGTGCGAATTATCTTGACGGTACGCTTTACGGTCTCGGCCGCGCTGCCGGCAACTGTCCGCTTGAACTTCTGATAAGTTTTCTGAAAAATCCGAAGTTTAATATCCGTCCGTTATTGGAGGTTATCAGCCGCGATATTTTGCCGTTAAGCGAAGAAATTACATGGGGGTATGCAATACCGTATATGATTACCGGTGTTTTGAACCGCCATCCCGATGTTGCTATGA
>PEVQ01000046.1:0-147 GCA_002780205.1 Elusimicrobia bacterium CG06_land_8_20_14_3_00_38_11 | reverse complement strand
AAGCAAAAAAGAATTTTCTTAAATTTTATGAAGGACTTACCGAAGAAGAAGTTGAAGATTAAAAAAAGTAGTTGACAAAGTTTTTTAATTTTGTATAATCATAGTTGAAATGAAAAATATAATTTCTTCTGCTGTCATTCTGAGTGA
>PEVQ01000163.1 GCA_002780205.1 Elusimicrobia bacterium CG06_land_8_20_14_3_00_38_11 | reverse complement strand
CTAATGAAAAAACAATTCGGTAAATTTTCTGCTGATGTGCTTTTATAATTTCGTTAAAATTATTATTCGCTTCCATACAGTTAGACGCTTCAGACAAAAAAAGGTTTACCTATTACACTGAACTGACTCGGAACTCATACACTGAACTGACACTGAGCCGTTCCGCTTCTGTTTCGTGTTCCTTACTTCCGTGTCTGTTCCGTGTTCTTTTCTTCAAACAGCGAATAAACAACGGGGATTATAATAAGCGTGATAAACATTGAGACGGTGAGACCGAAGATTACCGTTACACCGAGAGAGTTCCATGTTTCAGAACCTGTGCCGCGGGATAATGCGAGTGGAAGCATACCAAAAACTGTAGTAAGGGATGTCATCAGGATTGGTCGTAAGCGAACCCGTCCGCTTTCCAATAATGCCTCATATACTGGGATTTGTTTGTTTCGTTGCTGAATTGTGTAATCAATAAAGACAATAGCATTTTTTACTACAATCCCGACAAGCATTATTAGACCGATAAATGATGTTATGTTGAGCGTCATACCGGTGATTAAAAGCCCCCATATTACTCCGACAATCGCAAACGGAATTGAAAACATTATAATAAACGGATCGCGGAATGACTCAAACTGCGCTGCCATAACCATATAAGTTAGAAATATTCCTAACAGAAGCGCTAAAAATAAATCCCTGAATGATTCTTTCTGTTCTTTTATTGAACCGCCGTATTCTATCGCCACACCTTTCGGAAGCGGAATCTTTTTCAGTTTGCCTTGAAGTTCGGATGTGACTTTCCCGAGTGAGCGGCCGAGAGTATTTGCTTCCACTTTCACTAATCTTGTCTGGTCTTTTCTTTCAATGTTTACAGGACCTGTTTTTTTCTCAATTTTTACAAAATTTTTAAGCGGGACAAGTACACCTGCCGGCGTCCTGATATTTAACCCCTCAATATCGGCGATATCAATTCTATCCTTTTTCTGCAACCGGACAAAAACATCATACTCATCTCCTAATTCACGATATACGGTCGCTCTTTTACCAGCAAAGGCCGCGTTCGCTATATCTGCAATTGTATAAATCGGCAGACCAAGAGCGGTTATTTTCGCTCTGTCAATTTCTATACGATACTCGGGTTTCCCTGTTTCTCTTGAAATAGATACATCGGTAAGCCCTTTGATACCCTCCATTGTTTCTTTTATTTTTTCGGATATTAGGTCCGTCTCAGCATAATCAAAACCCAAAACCTCAACAACAACAGGTTTCTCCGAACCGAGCATTCTTTGCTGCATCGGGTCGCCTGTCGCAAAATTTAACTTTGCAACTCCCGGGATTTTGCTGAATTTTTTACGCAGCGCTTCATTTATATCCCTGATACCTCTTTTTCTTTTATCCTTATCAACAAGTTTTCCCATAATCATACCGATATTTGAGTCCTGCTCCATACCCGACATGCCGGCAGTTCCGCCTGCTTCTTGCCCGCATGTTGCAAAAAAAATTATTTTTTCAGGAACATCTTTATCAACAATATCCTCAAATGATAACAGTATCTCGTTTGTTTTGTGAACATTGGTGCCGACAGGTGTTTCAAAAGTGACCTGAAGAAATCCTGCGTCCTGCTCAGGCATAAACTCGGTTCCGACAAGCGGGATTAAAATCAAACTTCCCAGCAATACCGCACCGAATATTCCGACCGTTTTCCATCTGTGGTTTAATGCCTTTGTAAGTAAAATTTTGTATTCTTTCTCAATAAACAAAAAGAGCCTATCAAATTTTTCAATACCCTTTTTTGCCTTAAGAAATCCGAATGAGATTAGAGGAATAAGTGTCAGAGAAACAAAAAGAGATGTTAAAAGCGTCAAGGAAATAATCAAACCCAATTGTTTAAAAATTATTCCTGCAATACCGCCGGTAAAAATCAGCGGGATAAATACAACAACTGTTGCAAATGTTGCGGCAGAGACGGCGAGGCCAACTTCATTTGTGGCTGAAATACTTGCTGATTTTTTATCTTTTTTTAATTCAATTATATGTCTGAATATATTTTCTAAAACAACAATAGCGTCATCAACAACCATTCCAATCGCAATTGCCATAGCAGATAACGACATTATGTTTATGGTGTAACCCATAAGATAGAGGAAAAGGAATGAAATAATCAACGATGCGGGAATTGAAATACATATAATACCCGCTGCTCTGAAATTTGATAGAAACAGAAATACAACAAGTATCACCAGAATACCGCCGACAATTACCGTGTCTCTGAGATTATTGATAACCCTTCTTATGTCGTCGGATGTATCCATTGGTATGGTAAGTTTAATGTCCGGCGGAAGTGTTTTTTTGAGTTCTTCAATTCGTTTTTTTACCGCCTCGGCGACAGTCACCGTATTGGCGCCCGACTTTTTTTGGAGCATCATTATAGCGCCCTTTGAACGATTCATCCTGATATACTGTGTTTGTTCCTTGAAACCATCGGATACATCCGCCACATCTTTGAGATATACTGCTGTGCCTTTGTAATTTCCGACTGGAATTTTGGATATCTGCGAAACATTTTCAAACTCGCCGGGGATTCTCAGTAAAAACTCCTTGCTTGCAACATCCATAGTTCCTGCTGGAAGTGTTATGTTGTTAAGCCGCAGGGAATTGACGACATCGCTTATCACAAGCCCTCTTGCCTGCAGTTTGAATCTGTCAACATCAACATTAATCTGTCTTTCAATCGGACTTCTAACAAAAACATTTCCAACACCTGGAATTCGTTTTAGCGGGTCGGCAAGTTTTTCATCCAGAATATCCTTGATTCTTGGATATGATTCTTTTGCTGTTGCAGCGACAAAAAGTATGGGTATCTGGTTCATATCAAACTTCATAACCGTCGGTTTTTCAACATCTTCGGGTAAAAATCTTTTCGCAAAATCAATACGGTCGCGGACATCGTTTGTGGCAGCATCAAGGTTGACGCCCCACTCAAATACGAGATTTATCATTGAAATATTTTCTTTAGAGACAGATTTCATCTCTTTTAAGTCGGGTGTAATGGCTAAGTTGGATTCAAGAATTTTTGTAATTTTTTGCTCAACCTCTTCGGGACCTGCTCCCTGATACTGGGTTATAACAGCAATTGCAGGAAGTGTAATTTCAGGAAACATATCCAGGGCAAGCCGGGATAATGCAACAATTGATAGAACAAAAATTGCTATGTAAAACATCACTGTTGCAACGGGTCTTTTAACCGAAAATTCAGGTAGGGTCATTTTTCTAATTCCTCCCAGTTTAGTTTTTCAGCATCAGGGTTGAATTCAATGTACTTGCGTATCTTATCTAATGCTTTTTCGTTTCTAATAATGTGCTCATACTAATTCGGTTGAAAAATATATACCAATTTGTTTGTAGCCGCATCGCCTTGCGATGCTGTCTTATCACCTTGCGATGCCAAAATTTTTTTAATATCCCGTGTAATCCATGACTTGAATGCGTTTACAATTTTCGCTAATGTAACTTTGACATCTTCAAGAACTATTATCATATGAATATGCTCAGGCATCACCTTATAATAATCTACTGAAACACCTGAATAATACTTGCTGATTTGCTGAATTTTTTCATCGACAATGTTTCTGAATGATTTAGCACCATAAGATGGTGCGGCTACAAATAATGGCAAACGATTGTGGGTCACTATCGTTACAAAATAATAACCATTTGATGAGTAATCGTAATTTTTTAATCTGATATGTTTTCTGTATTTCATTCAAC
>PEVQ01000037.1:3332-3776 GCA_002780205.1 Elusimicrobia bacterium CG06_land_8_20_14_3_00_38_11 | reverse complement strand
ATTTTTACTTCTATCCAATTGTCTTTCTGTCTCTTCTATAACGACATTAGGTTCTATTTCATAAATTATTTTCACTTTTAACGGGTCTTGTTTATAAAAAATAGCGAAATAAACTTTTTTATTCCTTTTGATACGGAATAGTGACTCTTCTCTTTTTTCTGTAGGTGCTTTAAACATTCTATCTAATTGTCCGCTTCCGCCTTCATAACAGGAAAGATATTCAAATTTTATATTCGGATTATTTTTATCGCATGCATCAGCATCTCTCTTTGAAGCAATTATTTCGTGACCAAGTATTCCAGCAATAATCATTTCTTTCACCAAGCCCGGCTGTAAAATATTAAAGATGCCGATTTTTAAAGCTAAATCCTGTGCTTTCCGTATTAATGCTATAATTTGTGATATTATTTTTTCTTTCATTTATGGAAAAAGCACTAATTCCTT
>PEVQ01000037.1:0-3302 GCA_002780205.1 Elusimicrobia bacterium CG06_land_8_20_14_3_00_38_11 | reverse complement strand
ACAAATTTCAACCAATTTTGGGTTTAATTCAATCCCGATATAATTTCTACCGAGTTCTTCGCAGACGACAAGTGTCGTGCCTGTTCCCGCAAAAGGGTCTAAAACAAGGTCACCCATATTTGAACTTGCTTTCACAAGTCGTTCTATAAGTTTTTTTGGTTTTTGGATGGTATGCAAAAATTCCCTGCTCAAAAGTTCTTTTGACTTATATGTCAATTGTTTGATATCGCCCCAGACATCGCCGGGATTTTTTCCAAGTTCGTTAAATTTTGTTTTTCCGAATTGCCCGTTGACAACCGACGGGACATTTTCACACCTTTTTCTATGTTCCAGTTCAACTAATTGAGGCACTCTTATTTCATCCAAATTGAAAGTTTTTGCTTTCCCTTTTGTAAAATAAGCGATAATATCATAATTGTTGGTAAAATTTGTTCTTCCCTGTGAGAGACGACTCGGCTGATACCAAATGATTTTTGAATTAAGTGTTAGATAAGGTTGATAGTCAATAAAGTCAATACAATCGGGTTTGCCAAACAGATACAACGCACCACCATTTTTTAATTTTTTTGAAAACAATTGGATTAATTTCAAATTAAAATCTTGAATGTTTGTAATTTTATCCCATTGTTTTTCGGTGACGCCGTAAGGTCCGTCACAGACAATCAAATCAAGAGATTCATCGGATAAATTTTTCAGCACTTCTATGCAGTCACCCGCTATAATTTTATTTATGGAAGTGTCTATATCAGATATATTTTTTTGCGGTTTATAGACTACAGCAGTATCTCGGACTTTAAATTTTCTTTTTCTCTTATTTTTATACATTTTTTTCAATCAGGCATATTGAATAGGAACATATTGCCTTGCCTTTGCCGATGTCGCCGATTTCCTCGTTGGTGGTTGCTTTGATGGATATGTTTTTTGTTCCAATAACTTTTGATATTTCTTTTTTCATTTTTTCAATATACGGAGAAATTTTCGGCTCTTTTGCTACGAGCATTGTGTCAATGTTTATTATTTTGTAGCCGGAATTTTTTAGTAAAACAAAAATTTTTTCAAGCAAAACTAAACTTGAAATGTTTTTATATTTTTGAGCAGTATTCGGAAAATGCTGCCCGATATCGCCGAGACCTGCCGCGCCTAAAAGTGAATCACAGATTGAGTGCAGAAGCACATCACCGTCGGAGTGTGCGAGCAGACCTTTTGAATAAGGGATTTTAATTCCACCTAAAAAAAGCGGTCTTCCTTTTACGAGTTTGTGAATATCATAACCGAAACCGACACGGATAACAGCGTTCTGATGTTCTGATGTTCTGATGTTCATATTTTTAAGTCGGATTTTGTGGTGATTTTTATATTTTTGTAATTGCCTGAAACTATTTTTACTTTTTTGCCTAATTTTTCCACGAGGGCGGAATCGTCGGTTGAAAAATATTTTCTTTCAAACGCTTTCTTGTATGCTCTCATTATCAGGGAATACTTGAATGTTTGCGGTGTCTGGGCAAGAAAAATGTTCCGTCTTTCCGGAGTTGAAATTACAAATCCCTCTTTACAAATTTTTACGGTGTCCTTTGACGGAACTGCGACTACACTTGCACCGTATTTTTTTGCGGAAATGATGCTATTTTTTATGATTTTTTCGGATACAAACGGCCTAACGCCATCGTGAATCAAAACAATGTCCGTGTCAGAATCCAAAACCGATAGTCCGTTGAAAACGGAGTGCTGACGGGTTTGCCCGCCGGGAACAATTTTGACTCTGTCTGAAAAATTAAATTTCCGTTTTATGTCTTCCTTCGGTAAAACTAAAACTATATTTTTTATATCGGAAATTTTAAGAAATTTTGATACGGTTAATTCAATAACTTTTCTTTTACCGATAAATTCAAACTGCTTTTTTGAACCGAACCTTAAACCTTTTCCGGCTGCTAATATTATTGCTGCAATTTTCATTTAGTACCTTTTTTTATCGCAGAACGATGGAGAAATTTGCTTGTGAGCGGCTATATTCCATCTTCCTTCATCTGAGCAAAAATCATTCTGCCCGTGGATGTTTGTAAAACATTTGTTACCGTTACTTCAACTTTTTTTCCGAGATGACTGCGGCCGTTTTCAACGACTATCATTGTGCCGTCTTCAAGATAAGCGACCGCCTGTTTTTTTTCTTTGCCTTCTTTCATAAGGTAAATATTCAACACCTCGCCGGGAAGAAGAGCGGGTTTTATAACACCCGCGAGTTCGTTGACATTCAAAACGACGACGCCGTGAACGGATGCAACTTTATTCAAGTTAAAATCGGTCGTAATAATTTTTGCCTTTAAGTCCTCCGCAAGTTTCAGTATTTTTGCGTCGGTTTGGGTTATCTCGGAATAGTCCTTTTCAAAAATTTTTACAGGTACAACGGGATTTTGTCTTATTTTATTCAATAAATCAAGTCCTCGCCTGCCGCGCTGCCTTTTGGTAGAATCGGCAGAATCAGCAAGCGTCTGAAGTTCCGAGACGACAAATTCCGGGACAACAATCACGCCGGTTACAAAATTTGTTTCAATGATATCTAAAATTCTGCCGTCTATAATTGCGGAAGTATCAAGAATTTTTAAATCCTCCCGATGTTTTTTTGATGAAAGATGTATATCCTTGTCAAGCAATGAAAGTTCCTCTTTTTTTCTTATGGCGATGATAAATCCGAGATACGCCAGAACCATTTTTATCAAAATAGAATATGTTTTCATAAATGTATCTAGTTTTGGGTCTTCCATCAGTGAAACCGAATAATCCAAAAGTTTGGCGGCGATTAGTCCCAGAATAGCGCCGAGTCCGCCCGCAACAATTGAATCAAGCGGTATCATTTCAACCAAAATTTCAACAAAAATTACGACCAGTGCGACGGCAACTCCTATCAATATGCCCTTCGCATCTTTTGAAATCTGAAACCACCCGATAACGGGCCCCGCAATAATTATCATTGACCTTATAATCCAGATAAACACAAAAACCTCCGAATCGCTGATTACCGCTGATTTGACATCAACAGAACGCTGATTTACGCAGATATGTCATGCTGAATGAAATGAAGCATCTCGGTTTTCAACACCGAGACCCTTCGCTTCGCTCAGGGTGACACTTCGTGTCATCTGCGGTCATCTGCGCCACTCTTATCTGCGGTTATCTGCGTTATTTTTAATTGATTTTATAGCATCAAATACCGTCTCAACGGGAACTATTTTTATTTTTAATTTTCCGCTTATTCCTTTTAAGTTCGCCTTCGGAATTATACACTTTTCAAATCCAAGTTTTTCAAA
>PEVQ01000072.1:2256-13608 GCA_002780205.1 Elusimicrobia bacterium CG06_land_8_20_14_3_00_38_11 | reverse complement strand
TAATTCAACACTTGGAATAAGCGGTACTTACCTTTACGTTACACCTTTTGACAGAACAGATATGTTGGGTGATGCTACGGGCGAAAAAAATAAGATGTCTGATTTCGCAGGTATAATATCCTGCGCCCGTTCTTTTGGAAAAAATAATGATATCTCTTTGGGAGTTAACATAAAGACGCTTGTTTCACAATTAGGGGATTACAACAGTTTAACTTTCGGAATAATAGATGTCGGTACGATTTATAAAAGTCCTGACAACGGATTAAAACTCGGGCTTTCACTTCAAAATTTTGAATTGTTCGGGATGGGTATAATGTTTTCGGAAATAAGCGACCCTCTGCCGATTACATTAAACTCGGGGCTATCATATACACAAAAACCTTTAACGGTTATGGCGGATATTGGTTACCCGGTGTATGACTCAACAGTTAATATCAGGGCAGGAATAGAACTAACGCCCATAGAAAATTTATGTCTGAGAGGTGGCTATAAATCGCAAACAGAAAGTTTTTCGGGCGGGTTCGGATTGAATTTTAAGGAATTCCATTTTGATTATGCATGGGTTCCAAATGATATCGGGGATTTGCATTTTATAACATTTTCAGCAAAATTCTGATGATTCCGATGTAAGCGGCAAATTCGTCGGATTTTCTGCCGGCTGGCATAACTCAAAATTATCCGAACTTAACGATATGCTTGATGGTTTAAACGACATGTATCCGAATTATGAAGAAGGAAGTGTTAATCCAAACTCGGTTGAATTGAGATTTATTTCTGGCTATAAAATAACGGATAACTGGACTGTTATCGGTAGTTTGGGCGTTTCACCTGATATTATAGTTAAGACCAACTGGGATGACGGAAACAAAGGAAACTCTTATATTACGACAAAATTTATAGAATTGGGCTTTGTCAGAGAGTTTAAACAATCATCCGGAAGAAAGGGCGTATATGAACCAAATGAATTAGTTCCTTTTGCAGGCGCCGGCGGCGGGATTTATTCCGTCAGATGGTTTTGTGCTGACGATTACATCACAATGCTGGACCCGTCAACAACTCTTCCGATAAGGAAAGCAACAGATATAAACTTTGGTCTATTTGCAATAACCGGGTTCAATTATTATCTTTCTGAAAAGGTCTCTCTTGATGTAACCGGAAAGTATCTGTATTGCAAATTACAAAAACTTGAAGGCAAAGGTAAATACGATAATTATATAATTATTCTGGGAGGAGAGAAATTAAAAATAGATTTGGGAGGACCGTCTATACTGGTTGGAATTTCCTATCATTTTCTCTAACAATCTAAAAAATGAGCAACGGCGAAGATGTCATTATCCATATAAAACAGGGTGATGCCTACAAAAAATTCGGCAGTTTGGATTTGGCGATTTCCGAATATCAGAAAGCGTTGAAAATTGATGCGGCAAATTTCCAGGCACTACTTAAACTCGGACAGGTCTACGAAATAAAAGGCGATAAAGAATCCGAACAGGCGTTTTTTGTACTTTCCCGGAATGTCTACGAAAAAGCGGCGGTTTTAGAGCCGAACAATCCCGAAATTCACAATTCAATAATTTCACTCGCAGTCAAGCAGGGGCGAATTGACGAACTCGTAAAAATCTATAAGGAAAAACTTGCCAAAAATCCCAATAACACCGTGCTGATGGAAGCGGTGAGAAAACTTGCTACGATTTCAATGGTAAGCATTCCGCCGACGGTAAAAGGTGGAACGGATAAGGGCGGATGCGCAAAAATTTTTCTTGACTATATTTTCCCTTTCGCAGGAATAATCCCTCTTCTATTGGGAACGATGATTCCGACTTTGAAAATCCTGCAGTCGCTCGGTATAATCATCGTAGTTGCCTACCTTGTGTATAAATTTTCAACCGCAAAAAAATCCGACAAACATAAAAAGTGGTAATAAATCTTTTTATAACAATCATTTTAATAATTTCACCATTATTAGGTGCATCCTGGGATTTATGGGCACAGACAGTTGTTCATCTGATAACGCTGATTGCACTTCTGATTTTAATTTTTTCTAAAAAAGAAATCTCTGTTCCTCGTCCCTCTGTCCCTATTCGCGGAGTTTACCCCGCACTGCGATGCGGGGCTCACCCCCGAATAAATTCGGGGGCTACATTTTTGTTTATATTTCTATTTTTCTGCTTTATCTCAATTTTTTCTTCGGCGAATTTCTACGAATCAAGAAACGAATTTTTTAATATCTTAAACTATGTTGTGATTTTTTATTTTGCAAAAAATATTGCTAAAAAATATATTGTTGCACCGGCTTTAATAAGTGGAGTTATCCTGTCTATTTACGGATTTTATCAAAAATTTTCCAGTGGGGGCAATGTACCCTCATTTATGAACAACCCGAATGTTTTCGCAGGATATATAACGGGAATTATAGTGCTAACTTTCGGTAATGTTATAACCGAACAACTGTTCGCCTCCCGAACAAGTGTTCGGCACCGAACAAATGTTCGGGAAATGTTCGGATTTTTTTTCTTACTCGTCTTTCTACTTGCAATGTTTTTTACCGGTTCCGTAGCGGGTTTATTATCGGTGGCGGCGGGTCTTTTATTTTTTTTATATCTGAAAAAAATATCCCTTTCAAAAAAATATCTCTTTTTCAGTGTCGGCATTATCCTTTTTTTTATTGCCGTTAAACTTGCCGAAAAAGAATCTTTCAATCGCGTTATATGGTGGTTAACAGCAGGAAAAATGATTTTGGCAAAACCAATTTTCGGCATCGGCTTAAATGCCTTTGCCGATGCTTATTCAAAATATAAGTTAAGCGGATTAAATTCTATTTATGCACATAATTATTTTTTGCAATTAACATCCGAAATCGGCGTTTTCGGATTTGCGGCTTTTGTTTGGTTTCTTACAAAAGTTTTCGACAACCCAAAAACTTCTGAAAACATTCCGTTTTTTGCAGCAAGTTTTGCTATGCTTATCCACGGTATTTTTGACTACGCCTTGCTTATTCCCGCAAATTCAATTTTATTTTGGATAATGCTCGGTTATTGTTCAAAAGAAGAAAAATTTATGGAAAAACCTTGCCACAGAGAACACAGAGAAAGGGCACAAAGAACACAGAGGTTTTATGTCAGTGTTTTCTCTGTGAACTCAGTGGTTTTCTCCGTGCACTCTGCGGTTAAAGACTTTTTTCAAAAAGTAATTTTCAGATGGATTTCCGTTTTTTTAATTTCAGCAATAAGTTATTCGCAGATTATGATATTTTTAGCAAGCAGGGAAACAGCAAGGGGAAAATACTTTCTTGATGAAAAAAAATATGACATTGCAAAAAATCATTTAATGGACGCAATTAAATACGACGCTAAAAATCCTCAAACATACTTTTTTCTTTCAAATGTTTATCAACAGTATTATAAAATGACAGGCTATAAATCATATCTGTACGAGGCAGAGTTAGAACTCCTAAAAGCAGCAGAGTTTCAGAAATATAATTCGCAGATTTATTTTGATTTATACAACATTTACTATCTCCGTGGTAATAAACAAAATGCGATTTTATGGCTGAAAAAAACTTTGGATGTGGCTCCGAAATCAATTTATTATGAAAAATGTTACGAAACATTATTAAAGGAAATTTATGAAAATACTCAACATAAATAAATTACTTATTACCCGTTACTTGTTACTTGTTACTTGTTTATTGGCGCCTTTTTTCAACGGCTTAAAAGACCCGACTGCAATTTTCGTTTTTGAGACGGTAATTTTTATTTTATTTTTTATAATCTCTAACTTCCGAAAAACTGATATTGATGTTCCAGTTTTTATATTTTTTATACTTGTTATTTTTTCAACCATGAATACGATTTATCTTGATTCTTCAATAAATACTGTTATTCTTTTAATTTCATATATTATTTTTTTCTACTGCATAATTTCCGTTTATGACGAGCAATTTAAAAAATATTTTTATGCAGGTTTAATTTCTGTTTCCTTTATTTTATCTCTGCTCATTATTATTCAGACATTTTTAGAAATTACACCCAAGGCAACAATGCCCAATCCGAATATGGCAGCGGGATATATCACAGCGGGAGCGTCGCTTGTTCTTTCAATTTTGATTCTGGAAAAACCCAAATTAAAAATAACGATGCTTTATTGCTTTCTGTTTTTATTTTTCTGGATTGCACTTGCTCTGACGCACTCACGGGGAGGACTTTTTTCTCTTATTTGCGGGCTCGCCGTTGTTCTGTATTTTAAGTTCAAAAAAAAAGGAATAATAATTTTTACCGTCGGGCTTTTGGTTATATTTATATCAATTCCTAAAAAAACATTGACAAATATTACCAAAACGGACGGCGGGGACAGTTACGCATTAAAAAGACCCGCCATCTGGAAAACAGCAGTTGAAATAATAAAAGAAAAACCCGTTTTTGGGACGGGACCTGGAAATTTTGAGTTGCTGTTTTATAAATATAATTTTCCTGTTGATAATTTAATCTCAAGATATTCAAAAAATACGCGATTTGCACATAATGAATTTTTACAAATTGCGGCTGAGGGCGGGCTTTTTACACTGTCTGCTTTTTTATTTATTCTTATGATTGTTTTCAAAAATGGAATTAAAAATTCGCCTGTTTCAACGGTGGTTTTATCGTCTATAATAGGACATTCTCTTGTAGATTTTAATCTGCATTTACCCGCATTAGTTTTTGTTGCAATAATTTTATCTTCCGATATTCTTTACAAAAATTGCGGGGAAAAAATAAAACTGAATAAAAAATATATCCGGATATTTTTAGCGATAATTTTAATTTTTAACACGGTTAATTTTTTTATTAAACCATTTAATGCGGAAAAATACAAAACAATCGCCGATAAATTTATTAATACAAACCCGGAAAAAGCACTTAAGTTTTACCAAAAAGCGGTTGAACGCTCGCCGAATAATTTTGAATACCGAAGGATAGCGGGTGAATTATTTTACGACGACGGAAACATTCTTGAAGCAATAAAGAATCTTAAAAAATCTATTGGATTAAATCCGAAAAATCCGTTTGCTTTTACATCACTGTCAAATATCTATTACGAATTATCTGAATTTAATAAAGCGGAGTATTATATCCATAACTCGCTTAACATTGAACCAAATTATCTTGCAGCGAAATATCTGCTGGCAAAAATAAACGAAAAACAAAATAAAATTGAACCGGCTTTGGCAGAATATAATGACCTTATTTCAACTTATAAATTTTTTAGCGGGGCATCTCTGTCATCGGGTTATGAAAAAACATTACTCCCTATAGATATCTCTACCGTCTATAATTCACTCGGCTTTTTACAGATGAATATCGGCAAATTTAATGATGCGATATCTAACTACAATCTTTCAATAAAAACAAACCCCGAAAATGCCCAAGCATATTCCAATCTCGCATCCGTTTATTTTATTAAAAAGAATTATTCCGAAGCATTAAGATACGGCAAACTTGCAGTATTTTACGAACGAGAAGAACCGCATCACTTAAAAAATCTTATTTTGATTTATCAAAAATTAGGCAATCAGTCAGAAATAACAAAACTTACAAAAAAAATCGAAGCATTGGAAGAACTAAAAAATGTCAAAGAGAGATAAAATCTGGATTTTTATTTTATTAGCGATGGTAATTTTCCAATATCGGGAAATTATCTTCTATAAAAAAATTTTTTTTATACGGGACCTGACATATATTTTTCATCCATGGAAAACCGCGGTATTTGAGTCGCTGCTAAACGGAAAAATGCCTTTGTGGAATCCTTATTCATACTGCGGTATGCCATTAATGGCAAATTTTCAGACGGCGGTCTTCTATCCATTTTCCATATTTTTTTATATTTTGGGATTTATACTCGGGCTCAAACTTTTTATTATTATACACACATTCCTTGCAGCATTATTTTTGTTTTTATATCTGAGAGCAAAAAAAATAAGCAGCGTTGCATCCGTTACAGGCGGTATACTTTTCGCATTCGGCGGTTATCTCATCACAAAAATTGAATTTTTAAGTTTGCTGGGAACGGCTATCTGGCTTCCTTTAATACTTATTCTTTTTTCCGACAAGCAAAATGTTTTTATTTGCGCTTTGACAGTCGCGATTTCACTATTCGCCGGTTATCCGCCGATTTTATTTTTTATTATTATTTTTCTTTTTGTAGAAGCAGTAACCGAAAATAAATTAAAAAAACTGACATTTGCAATTTTTCTTGGATTTATTATTTCGGCGATTCAAATTCTACCGTCAATAGAACTTGTATTAAACTCTATAAGAAAAAACGGTCTAATGGAAACAGATGCATCTGTGTGGTCAACCCATTTTTCCGACTGGTTATCACTGATATCGCCGATATTCTTAAAAGGAGAAATCACCGCTCTTTTTACCGGGGAAAAATACTTTTGGTTAAGGTCATTTTGGATTGGGTTTATCGCATTTGCTATTGCTGTAGCGTCGTTTTTTTTCAGAAGAAAAATAATCACCGGCAAAAAAACCATATTGTATCTATTTTTAATTCTCTTTTCGCTATTTTTTTCTCTTGGCAAATTAACCCCTTTTTATGATTTTGTATACCGTTACATACCACCATTCAATTTAATAAGAAGCCCGTCGCATATACTTTACATTCCATTTTTCATCTTTATTATTCTGGTAGTAGAAGGACTTGATAAACTAAAAAAAATGGCAATTATTATGTCAATTTTAATTATCTGTGAACTTATGTTTTATATTTATAAGTTACACCCGACGATAACGCATAACTTTTATTCTGAACGCGGGCTTGTTGCTGGTTTTCTGATGAAAGATAAAACATATTTCAGATTTTTTGCAACTCCAAAAACAACAGCAAACAGAAAGATAGCGGTACCGGACTACGGTGATATCGGATGGTATATATTAAGAGACCGCCTGCCGAATCTGGTCTCTATGACTTACCACATTTTTGATGCGGGGGGACTGGGTGAACCGCTCGAAATAAATGAGCATTCGGAATTAATCTATAAAATCCAGAATAAAAAAGATGCGGATGATGCTACTGATTTACTTTCACTAATGAATATAAAATATATTTTGAGCGATTACCCTCTTAACTCAAAAAATTGGCAACTGGCGCATAAAAGTCATCTTTTCATATATAAAAACAAAAAGTTTCAGGAACGGAGTTATGTTATTAGTAAAACCGGCGAAATACATAACGCAAAAATTATTTCTTATTTACCAGAAAAAATAAAAATAGAAACAAAAAATTCCGGGACACTAATGCTTTCGGATGCTTTTTATCCGGGTTGGCAGGCATACATTAACGGACATAAAACGGATATAGAAAAAGTGAACGGGATTTCTCGCTCATTAAAACTTGAAGATGCGAATAATTACAAAGTATTTTTTTTGTACAGCCCGATTTTATTCATAATGGGATTATTGATTTCTCTGCTTTCAGTTTGTATAATGGGAACGCGCAGATTAAATTCCT
The DNA here is from genome assembly GCA_002780205.1 of Elusimicrobia bacterium CG06_land_8_20_14_3_00_38_11. Taxonomy (GTDB): domain Bacteria; phylum Elusimicrobiota; class UBA8919; order UBA8919; family UBA8919; genus UBA8919. Next base: position 6,117 of record PEVQ01000072.1, on the reverse strand, counting down.
ACAGTGTGTATCTGTGTAATCAAAAACTTTGTGATATATCTACTCTTACCAGCGTTCAATGAAGCATCCGGAATTGAAACTATCCTGCACAACATTTCAAGTCAACTTTCAGGATTTCAATATCTTTTAGTAGTTGTTAACGACGGCTCTACCGACGATACTTTCAATATACTAAAAAAATTCCAGTTAAAATTAAATCCAAAAATTATAAATCACGAAAAAAATCTTGGATTAGGTTCAGCAATGAAAACAGGTATAACTTATATTTCATCCGTCATACATAGCGACGATATACTGATAACTATGGACGCCGACAACACGCATCCTGTTGATTTGATTCCAGAACTTGTAAAAAATATTCAGAATGGTTATGATGTTGTAATCGCTTCCAGATATGCAGAAGGTGGAAATGAAATCGGCTTAAAAAAAGTTAGAAAAATTCTAAGTGGACTCGCATCAGCATTATTGAAAGTATTTTTCCACATACAAAATGTAACTGATTACACAAGCGGTTATCGTGCTTATTCAGGACAAATTATCAAAACTGCAAAAAAATATTATGGTGATAATTTTATTACCGAAACCGGTTTTACCTGTATGGCTGAAATGCTGATAAAACTTTCAAAAGTCAAGGCATCGTTTGGTGAGGTTGGACTTGTTCTACGGTATGATTTGAAAAAGGGGAAAAGTAAGATGGGCGTCTTAAAAACAATTTTTGAATATTTTTATTTAATTCTGAAATTAAAATTGTTGCACTTTTATAGTACAAATGTACTATAACTACCGACTGAAAAAATTACAAAAAATGAAAAACACCAAACTCCTAATTTTATTCTCAATTTCAATCTTAATCTTTTTCAGCAATGTAATTTTTACCGATAAAATATTTTTTTTCAGAGATATACTTAATCTATTTCATCCTTACCGTCTTTTTGCGGCTGAAAATATTCAAAACGGCATAATTCCCATTTGGAATCCTTACACATTTTTTGGACAACCGTTTCTGGCAAATCCCGAAACATCACTTTTTTATCCTTTTACGATACTTTTTTATATTTTCGGATTTCCCGTCGCTTACAAACTTTTTATTGTTTTGCATTTTTTCCTCGCAGCAATACTTTTTTATATGGCTGCAAGATTTTTGAAGGCAAAAAATTCTTATTCACTAATAGCATCCGTTGCATGGGCATTCGGCGGCTACCTTGTCGCAAGAATTGAGTTTTTAAGTATTCTCGGTGCCGCTATATGGTTACCGTTAAGTATAATTTTTTTAATACAAAATAAAAAAATGCTTTTGGGACTGGTGTTTGCTATTCAAATATTTGCAGGGCATCCGCAGGTGTTTTTTTATACGATTATTTTTTCGCTTTTTTTTCTTAATAAAAAAAGAGTAATTACACTGATATGTTCTTTACTCATTGCCTTTCTTTTGACAGCAGTTCAATTTCTACCATTTACAGAATTTGTAAAAAATTCAAACAGGGCGAAAGGGCTTACATATGAAGAAGCATCCAGTGTTTCTTTAACACCGTCTGAAATTATCAGAAATCTTTTTCCCAAAAAAAATATTGACATAACCGGAAACTACTGGCTGAAGTCATTTTATATCGGAATTATTCCTTTAATTTTTGTCTTTGTTTATTTTATAACCTCCGACAAAAAACTGCTTTTACCGTTAATAATAATTGCAATCCTTGCACTTGGAAGAAATACTCCTGTATATTTGTTCCTCTATAATTTTTTCCCGCCATTTTCAAAAATCAGATACCCCGCTGCGATAATGTTTTTATTTGCATTTGTTTTGTGCCTGATGGTTTCGCAAGTTACTGTTAAAAAAATAACAAAATTTATACCTTTAATTTTAACTTTAACTTTAAGTGACTTATATTACAATTCAATTAAATTAAACCCGAAAATATCATCAAAATTATTAAATATAAAGACAGAAAATATTTTCAAACTTCAAAAAATTTCCAAAGGTGAAAAATTTCTTGTTTTCCCGGATGTATATTCGCAAAAACTCGGTTGTTTTGATTTTATAAACACACTCCCAACAAATATAAATATCCCACATCATATCTATAATGCCAACGGCTACGACCCAATTACAACAACAGGAATAGAAAATTTGATAGAAGGATTAAAGAAAAATATAGACGCAAAAAAACTGTCAGAGTATAATATCAAATACATAATAACCAATAAAAACATAGATTCTAATTGGGAAAGAATAACTAAAAATCTTTACGAAAATAAATTCCATAGTATGATAACAATCAATCCACAAATATTTCAACCGAAACATTTTTACTTTTTACTTGGTTTATGGCTGACACTTTTTAGCACGGTTGTGATACTTGCTCATTTAGTTAAATGAGCAAGTGATAATTATGAAACTAAAAATCTGTTTCCTTATAGCGAGATTTTATCCTATAACCGGCGGGACCGAATTACAAGCACAAAGATTGTCGGGAACACTTATAAATTCAGGACATGAGGTATTCGTTCTTACGGCACGACTTAAAGGTCTAAAAAAATACGAAAAGTACGGAAGTTTGCCGGTATTCAGAACCTGCACTTTCGGGACAGGTTTTGTATCGTCGGTGTTTTTCTGCATATCTTCGTTTTTATTTCTTTTACGAAATGCCGATAAATACGATATATTACATCTGCATCTTGCATCATCCCATGTATTTCCGGCAATTCTAATTAAAAAATTACTCGGTAAAAAAATAATTCTTAAATTCGGCGGGGCAAGGAAAACCGGTGATATTCAGACATCCCTTTTAAAACCTTTCGGAAATCTAAAATTGAAAATTATCAAAAAAAGTTTTGATGCATTTGTTGTTCCCGGAAACGAGGTTTTGACAGAAATAATCTCGGCGGGATTTCCAAAAGACAAGATACATTTGATTCCTAACGGCGTAGATATAAATATTTTTAAGCCGGTGAACTCAATAGATAAAATTGAATTGCGCAAAAAGTTAAACATTCCTACCGGCGGATTTATCTGCATTTATGCCGGACGCATTGAGAAAGGTAAGGGACTGGATATATTACTGCATTCTTGGAAAAATATGAACAATAATATTCACCTTTTAATAATAGGGGAGGGAAAATTATTAAAAAACTTTCGGAGTTTGTTTTTGCAAAAAAATATTCGTTTTCTCGGCTTTCAAAAAAATATAAATGATTTTATGGCGGCGGGTGATTTGTTTATTTTGCCTTCATTCGGGGAGGGTTTATCCAATGCAATTCTTGAAGCGATGAGCAGCGGACTAATAGTTCTGGCAAACAATATACCGGCAAATGTGGATATAATAACGAATTACACGAACGGAATCCTACTGAATTTTAATGATACCGGAAATGTTATTTCTATGATTTCCAAAATATGCACGGACATAAAGTCATACTCAAAATTGGGAATTTGTGCACGGCAAACCGCAACAGAAAAATTCTCGCTTCCTTACATCGCTGAACGATATTTTCAACTTTATAAAAAAGTACTTGACAAAACTTAAAAAATTCTTTATACTATATTTGGAACGTTTAATACATATTAAACGATATGAAGAACAGTAATTTCAATCAAGAGTTTATCAGAATAACGGGCGAATTGGGCGCTGGCATGGGACTCAACAGGAGTATCGGGCAGATTTACGGTCTTCTTTATATGAGCGATAAACCGCTGTCGCTTGATACTATTACCGCAACGCTTAAAATGAGTAAAGGCAGCGTCAGTTTGAATATCAGAGAACTTGAAAAATGGGAGGCAGTAAAAAAAATATGGGTTAACGGCACACGAAAAGATTTTTACGAGGCCAATTCTGATTTTATAAATATCATCTATAAAAGGAC
>PEVQ01000072.1:0-2225 GCA_002780205.1 Elusimicrobia bacterium CG06_land_8_20_14_3_00_38_11 | reverse complement strand
TTTAATTCTGCAATTGAAGGTTTTGAGAAAAAAAATTCATTGTCTAAAATTCAAAAGCAAAGATTGTCTCAAATTAAAGAGATGCAAAATCTATTCAGAAAAATTGCCCAAAATTTGCCGAATGAAATTTCATTAGAAAAACTTAGAAAAAGTGTATCTCTTCTAAATACTGTTAAATCCTTGACAAAAATAAAATGAACACTTCACAAAGAATCCTTAAAAATTTTTTATCTTTAACTTTTGCCAACATATTTACGAATTTTCTTGGAGTTATTACTGTTGCTTATTTAGCAAGAATTTTAGGTCCTGGCGATTTTGGTAAAATAAATTTTGCATTAGCAGTTGTTGGCTATTTTGCCATACTCTCGCATTTTGGATTAAATACCATTGGAACCCGAGAAATTGCTTGTGCTAAAGAAAAAATTAATGATTATGTAAGCAATATTCTAATACTGAAATTGTGTTTAGGAACAATTGCTTTCATTTTACTTTGTATATTTGTGCTTCTTATCAATAAACCGCTTGAAATGAAATATTTAATTATTCTTTATGGCTTTACAATATTTACTGCAAATGTTCTTCTATTTGACTGGGTGTTTCAGGGAATTGAAAAAATGGAATATCAGGGTATCGCTCTTATTTTACAGGGCATATGTTACCTGGCATTGATATTGTTAATTATAAAAAGTTCTGAACAGTTGCTTTTAATTCCTCCAATACTGGTTTTTGCCCAGATGCTGTCTGTGATTTTTCTTATCGCTGTATTTATCAAAAAGTTCCGTATTCCAAAGTTCGGGTTTAATCTAACCCTCTGGAAAATTCTAATTAAGAATGCAATACCCGTAGGACTTATCGGCATTATGTCAATAATCGTCTTCAACACGCCGATTGTATTGCTTGGTTTTTTTCGTCCCCAGCAAGAAGTCGGTTATTTTGCGGCTGCTCATAAAATTGTGTGGATGCTCATCGGACTTTCAACCGCTTTCGGCGCCGCTATTTTTCCCGTACTTTCTTATTACCATAAAACTTCTTTTGAATCATTCCAAAAGTTGTGTAACCATGCACTCAAACTAATGATAATACTCGGAATTCCCACTGCCGTAGGCATTACGATATTAGCAGCGCATATAATAAATTTGGTATACGGGAGTAAATATACAACCTCTGTAATAATCTTGCAGATTTTGATCTGGAATGTGCTTCTGGTTTATATTTCTGTTACATTTATATTCATCCTATTGGCGGCAGGACGGGAAAGGAAAGTTTTGAGAATAAGCATATTTAATGCCGGAAGTATTGTAATTTTCAATCTAATTCTTATTTTAAAGTTCGGAGTCATTGGCGCGGCAATAACCTCAGTTACCGCCGGACTTATTACACTTATATTATATTTCCATGAAACAAAAGGGATTGTGGATGTCGCTATTCGCCAGTATACATTTTCTTCTATGATTGCTTCGTTCGTAATGGGACTATTGCTTTACTATTGTCTGGATTATAACCTCTTTGTATTGATTTTTACAGGAGGCATAGTGTATTTGCTCTGCCTTTATCTTTTCAGGGGTATAGAAAAAAAAGACATTGAATTATTGTTTGGAATGACAAAAATAATAAAATGACGAAATTTTACTTTTTACTTTTAACTTTTAACCTTTTACTTTTAACTTCCGCTGTAGGCGGATAGGAGGTTGCGGTATGCGTAAGTATCCGAAGTCATATGCGGATTGGGAGGCGTTGGGACAATCACTGCTGAAAGGTGCGGCTGGCAACAAATCCGAGATAGAAAAGTTCGGCTTGAAGATTGCGGACCTGCAAAAGGTTCTGGATGATTTTATCAGAACGAATGCCGAGCAGGAAAAGGCGAAGGCGGTTTAGCAGCAGGCGACCAGAGACCACAATGCTGTCCAACAGCAACTGAAGAAAGAAACCGGGAAATGGGTTTCAGTGCTTGAAGGCCAGTACGGTAAAAACACCGAGAAATTGCAGGAGTTCGGTATTGCACCGCGTCAACCCGGAGGCAGGAAGGGTCCGAGAGGACAGAAATAGGACAGTAGGGGCGGATTTATCCGCCCGATAACTGCCCGATACTACGGGATTAGAGGCTGATACTACAGGATAAGCCACAGACCTGCCTGCCGGCAGGCAGGTTAACACGGATTAACACAGAATACTGCAGGATTAGTGGCTGAGTTGTCCCGATTAACGGCTGCTCCTACAGGATTAAG
>PEVQ01000120.1:2072-3782 GCA_002780205.1 Elusimicrobia bacterium CG06_land_8_20_14_3_00_38_11 | reverse complement strand
TAATAGTTTTCTCTGCGTCCTCTGTGCTCTCTGCGGTGAAGGTTTTCCAACGATGGTGTTCATAAAACTTTTCCGCTTTATGCGGGTTGGGATACGAATAAACGCGAATAAAGGCAAGTATCACGAACAAGGCACGAATAACTGCAAAGGCGAGATGCTTCGTGGAATTTATCCCGATGTATATCGGGACTCAGCATGACACCACAGAAGCAGTCATTCTGAGCCGAAGGCGAAGAATCTCATTCGTAAGAATTCGTGATAAAATTCGCGGTCTTTTTCGTGTAGTTTTTATGATAAAAATTTTAAGACCTACCCGTGCAGAAATAAATCTGGAAAATATAAAATTTAATGTCGGACTTATAAAAAACTTCGTCGGTGGAAATGTGAACATACTTGCTGTTGTAAAAGCGGATGCCTACGGTCATGGTGCCGTTGAGGTTGCGAAAACGCTTGAAATAGACCCTGAAACAAGTTCAGTGCTAAAGATTTTCGGCGTCGCTACAATAGAGGAAGGGATTGAACTCCGTCTTGCCGGCATAAAAAAAGATATTCTCATATTGGGAAGCACTTATCCTTTTTACAATTTTTCCGAAATAATAAAATACAATCTCACTCCGACAATTGCAAGCGTTTCCGGCCTTGAATTTTTTAATAAATTTGCGAAACAGAAGAATAAAAAACTTCCTTTTCATCTTAAAATTGATACCGGAATGGGAAGAATAGGAATATCGCCGAAAACTTTTGTCGGGTTGGTTGAAAAAATCAAAAGCATGAAAAATATTTATATTGACGGACTTTATTCTCATCTTGCCTGCGCAGCCGAAAACGAAATCTTTACCGAAAAACAAATCAGCGATTTTGAAAGATTATCCGGAAAAATTCCCGCCCGATATAAACATATCGCCGCAAGTGCCGCAATCATCAAATATAAGAGTTCTCACTTCAATCTTGTCCGTCCCGGACTTTTAATTTACGGACTAAATCCATACAAAAGTTCAGAAAAAATTCTTCTTGTAAAACCGGCATTAACGCTTAAAACAAAAATTGTATATCTAAAAACGGTTCCTAAAAAAACATCAATAAGTTATTGCAGGACATTCATCACAAAAAGAATTTCAAAAATCGCCACAATTCCGCTCGGTTACGCCGACGGTTTTTTAAGATGTAACTCTAATAATGCGGAAGTAATAGTCCACGGCAGAAAAGTGCGGGTTGTCGGCAGGGTTTGTATGGATATGGCGATGATAGATGTTACCGGCATAAAAAATGTCGTTGTCGGGGATGATGTTGTTATTATCGGCTCGCAGGGTAAAGAAAAAATCTCTGCAGAAGATGTCGCAAAAAGATGCAGGACAATAAATTACGAGGTCGTAACATCAATTTCAAAAAGAGTGCCGAGGATATATATATGATTACCGCGATAGGAAAAAATTTTATTAAAACTGCCGACGATATCGGGAACGCTTTCACAATGTTGATAAAAACGGTTCATACCTGCATATCTTACAAACAGGACAGAAAAAATATTATTAATCAGATGATACAGATTGGCGTTATGTCGGTTCCGGTTACCGCGCTTACTTCGGTTTTTACCGGAATGGTGCTGGCGCTTCAAACCGCATATTCAACCAGAAATATTTTTAACGAGCCAATTTATATCGGTAGCATCGTCGGTTTTTCTATGGTGAAGGAATTGGGACCCGTTTTAAC
>PEVQ01000120.1:1446-2060 GCA_002780205.1 Elusimicrobia bacterium CG06_land_8_20_14_3_00_38_11 | reverse complement strand
AGCGGGTCGCGTAGGAGCGGCAATTGCTGCGGAACTCGGCACAATGAAAGTTACTGAACAGATAGACGCTCTTCACACTTTGGGAACCAATCCGATAAAATATCTGGCGGTGCCGAGATTTATTTCAATAGTGGTAATGCTTCCTATCCTTACCGTTTTTGCGGATATAATAGGCATCATCGGCGGATTTTTCGTCAGCATTTATAAATTAGGAATTGCCGCAACCGTCTATAAAAACGATATTCTGGATTATATGCGGGTTGAGGATTTATTTCACGGACTTATAAAATCGGTATTTTTTGCTCTGATAATTGTTACTGTTGCCTGTTACAAAGGTTTTAATTGTGAAGGCGGCGCCGAGGGCGTAGGTCGTTCCACAACCCAGACCGTTGTAATTTCTATGGTTATGATTATGATCTCCGACTATTTTCTGACAGCACTTCTGGTCCTGTTCGGAGTTGGTTAATAAAAAATGGAACCGCAGAGACGCAGATGGACACAGATAAAAGTAAAGGTGTCATTCTGAGCCGAAGGCGAAGAATCTCAAAACGAGATGTTTCGCTAACGCTCAACATGACATCATCTGCAAAAATCTGCGTAATCTGCGGATAAAA
>PEVQ01000120.1:614-1374 GCA_002780205.1 Elusimicrobia bacterium CG06_land_8_20_14_3_00_38_11 | reverse complement strand
GGCAAAAGCAAATAATTTTTAAGGTTTTCTCTGTGCTCTCTGCGGTAAAATTTAACAAATGATAAGAATTGTTGATTTACATAAATCGTTCGCGGATAACAAAGTTCTCAATGGTGTCAATCTGGAAATAAAAGACAGGGAAACGATTACTATTATCGGCGGCAGCGGTTGCGGAAAATCGGTTTTAATAAAACATATTGTAGGCCTTCTGAAGCCGGATTCCGGCGATATATTTATTGATGAGAAAAAAATAACCGGACTTGACGAAAATTCGCTCTCCAATGTTCAGAAAAATTTCGGATTTCTTTTTCAGGGCGCTGCGCTTTTTGATTCTTTAACCGTCGCAGATAATGTGGCTTTCGGGTTAAGAAACCTTACGGATAAATCGGAAGATGAAATTTCCGAAAAAGTTAAAATATGCCTTTCAATGATAGGACTTGAAGGTATTGAGAATATGAAACCGTCTGAACTTTCAGGCGGAATGAAAAAGCGGGTGGCGTTGGCACGGGCAATCGCAACAGACCCGAAATATATTTTTTACGACGAGCCGACGACGGGAATAGACCCCATTATGGCGGATGTTATCAACGACCTTATAATCCATCTTCAAAAATCGTTGGACATTACTTCGGTAGTTGTAACTCACGACATCGCAAGCGCATATAAAATTTCAAATAGAATTGCCATGCTTTACGACGGTAAAATTATAGGAATGGGAACACCGGACGAAATCAAAAAAACTGAAAATCCATACATAAGA
>PEVQ01000120.1:0-525 GCA_002780205.1 Elusimicrobia bacterium CG06_land_8_20_14_3_00_38_11 | reverse complement strand
AGTGGTTAGTAATGTCATTGCGAGCACCCGAAAAGGGTGCGTGGCAATCTGTTACTTAATCACTTAATCACTTAATCACTTAACCACTGATTTTGTATGAAACAGGAAACAAAAGTCGGAATTGTAATTATTTTAGGAACGCTGGTGCTGGCTACCGCAATTATGGTTTTATCGGGTGTCCGGATTTTTGAGAAGGGCTACAAGATTAATATTTTATTCAATGATATTCAGGGACTCTTGAAACAGGCGAAGGTTCAGGTGGCGGGAGTAAATATCGGTTATGTGAAAGATATCACGCTGGAAGGGGGGAAGGCAAAAGTAATGGTCTGGCTGGATAGAGATGTGAAAATTTACAAAGATGCCGGCGTGTATATTTTTTCGTCGGGAATTATCGGAGTAAAGTTTATACAACTTACTTCGGGAAACGCTGCATCTGAGTTATTAAAAGACGGTGATACAATTACCGGCGTTGACCCGATAAGCATAGACAAGATGTTTGATAAAACACAGGCGGCGATAAACTCG
>PEVQ01000209.1:3875-7441 GCA_002780205.1 Elusimicrobia bacterium CG06_land_8_20_14_3_00_38_11 | reverse complement strand
TAAGCAGTATAATAATTCTGCAGAAGAAGACGAATTTCATATCAACTACAAGTACAGATGGCCCTGGAGGCCCTGGAAGAATATGTGGTTGGGGTTTAACTTGGGGCTGATTGACATCTATTTGACACCAGAGGTTAAGAAAAACACCAGATTTGGAATTTACCGTCGGAGAATATGGGCATAGAAAATTAGGCGATTGGTTTGCTAAACCGCTATACCGTTTAATCGCGGTATCGAGAGTTCAAATCTCTCCCCCTCCGGAGCGCCCGAAGGAAGTCCCTTTAGGGAAAATCAGATTGATCTGCCCCTTCTGAAAAGACCTTGAGAAGAGGCGGGGTTGAAACCCACCAGCCGAATCGTTTCGCATTTTTTTTATCCTGCTTAAAGTTAAAATTTTTTTGAATAATTTTAAGGTTTTGGAAAATGTTATTGCCGACATCGCTTGACTTTATCGCCGTAATTATTGCAACGAAGTCGCTTATTTTGATAGTATAGAAATTTCATAGTATCGGAATTTTAAAGTTAGCCACGGATAACACGGATAAAAAGATTTGTTTTATAATTTCCGTGTAATTCCGTGCCTCCGTGGTATAAGGTTTTAAGCCTGGCCTGGCGCCAGGTCAGGGTTGCGAAGCCTAACTTGACTTTTGTCAACAAAATTTATACACTAAAAAATCATGGATGAAATATCGGAAAGAAGAAAACATAAAAGATTTGCCGTTATAGAAGGCATTGCCGAGCCGGTTGAGGTTCATTTCCCGCCGCCTTTTTATCAGGAACCTGTTGTCGGACAAATCATTGACATTTCCGCCGGAGGTCTCGGACTTACAATTTCCGAACCGCTCCCGAAATTTTTCACATTTTCTCTGTATATCCGTCTCCGAGGCATTGAGCCGTTTGAGATAAAAGGAAAAGTAATACGGCTTGAAAATATGGAAGGGCAATATCTCGCGGGAATTTCTTTTACGGAAATTGACGAAGCGACGGTTGAGATGTTAAATCTAATATCCGATGACTTTGAAAAATGCCGTAAAAAAAGAGCTGCGGGCGATAAGAATTTTTGTTTTGATGAGTGTATGTTCGGAACGCTTTGCGATCAAAGAGGAAAATCCGCAAAGGTTCATGTAACCTCCGAGCAAATTTCGGAAATAGAAATAACGGATATAAAACAGCAAACTATTGAGGAGAAAAAACCTGAGGAAATAAATGTCCCGCCGCCGGTTATTCCGCCGTCTCTCGAAGCATTGGATATTGAAAAAGCCGCACCTGTTAAAGAAAAAATTATTCCCGCTCCGATAGTTTTGCCTGTTCGAATACCCCCGTCGACGACCAAAGAGAAATCTATAAAAAAAAGATATAATGTTTTATCGGTGAGCATCCTGTTTTTTTTAATAGTTGTCGGAGTATATGTAGTTAAAAACAAAATCACGGAAATTATACTTGACATAGCTGAAAAAAAACTTCTAATTCCCGAATATGAATCGGCAGTCAAAAACTATAAAATTGTCCTGAAATACGAGCCGAAAAAACTGGATGTCCGTCTTAAACTTGCCCAGACATATGTGAAAATGAGAATGTACGCGAATGCGGAACGGGAGTATAAAAAAGTGCTTTCATTACATCCCGACAATTTTACCGCCCTTCTGGAACTGGGGAAAATAAATCTGAAACTTAATCGCCTCAAAGACGCAAAAAATTATCTTATCAGAGCAAAGTTTCTAACATCGCCCAATACCGATATATCATTTGCGAAGGTTTATCTTGGAATCTGTTACGAAAAAGAAAAAAATTACGACGCTGCAATAAAAGAGTTTTCATCTTTATCCTCTGACTTAAAATTGACGGATGAGGCATATTTATCTATCGGAAAGGTCTACGGGTTGCAGGGAAACTTCAAAAAAGCGGTTGAGTTTTTAAGTCGTGCCAATCTTTCCAAAAATGCGGTTGAGTATTTTGAGACGGGAATTGTTAAAAACGAAGTTGATTCTGATGATGCAGTTGTGAATTTTCTAAAAGCGCTCGCAAAAAAAAATGATTTTACCGAAGCGTTTGAATGGCTCGGATTTCTTTACAGAAAGAAGGCGCTTTATGACGCCTCGCTTGACGCTTACCGAGAAGCGATTAACATAAACCCGCAGCAGGCGAGAGTGATTTTCAATATTGCACAGATTCATGCTCTCAAAGACGACACCTCATCTGCACTTGCCGCATTGGATAAAGCCGTATCATTAGACAGAACTTACCGGGAACTTGCCGGAAATTCCTACGAGTTTAATGAGATGAAAAATCTGCCGGAGTTCAAGCGGATTTTAAGAAAAAAGTAAACCGCCGAGGCGCGGAGATAAAAAGAGAGAAAGTCAAAGAATAATTTTTAAGGTTTTCTCTGTGGACTCAGTGTTCTCTGCGGTGAAATTAAAATGAATATCACACAATTAAAAAAATGGTATCGTCTCAAAAAACCGGAAATAAACGAGCGCCTTTTAGAGTTCAAGTCGCCCAAATCCGACAAAGAAATTTTTGAAGAACTCTGTTTTTGTATTATGACGGCAAACGCTTCGGCGAAAATGGGGCTTAAATCAATCGCCGCTATAAAAAATAAAATTTTAACTGCAAGCGAGACGGAGATAAAAAATTACCTGAAGGGCAATCATAGATTTTATAACGCTCGTGCAAGATATATCGTTCACACGAGAAAATATTTGAAAAAAATCTGCGGGCTAAAAATGAAAAAATTGCTTGATTCTTTTAAGTCGCCGACGGAATTAAGGGATTTTTTCGCCGAGACAAAAGACATAAAAGGCATCGGATATAAAGAGGCAAGCCATTTTTTGAGAAACATCGGCTATTCCGGTTTTGCTATTCTGGATAAACATATTCTGGATTGTTTACGAGAATTAAAAGTTATTACTGAAAAAGATAGGAATTATTTGGAAATAGAGCAAAAAATGAAAAAATTTTCAAAAAAAATAAATATCGGTATGAATGAACTGGATTTGGCAATCTGGTCTTATAAAACAGGTGAAATACTGAAATAGTATACTTTCTCATTTAGCTAAATGATTAAATGAGAAAGTGAGAAGGAGAAAAAATGAAACCGATTTTACAGGTGGCGCTTGATTTTGTTGACTTAAAAAGGGCACTCAAACTTGCCGAAGAAGCGGTTGCCGGCGGTGCGGATTGGCTTGAAGCGGGAACTCCTTTAATAAAAAGTGAGGGCCTCAACTGTATCCGCGAATTGAGAAAAAAATTTCCCAATATAAAAATTGTTGCAGATATGAAGACCGCCGATGTCGGGCGGGTTGAGGTTGAAATCGCCGCAAAAGCAGGCGCTAATGTTGTCTCCGTTCTGGGAACTTCCGACGATGAAACGCTCAAAGAATCAATTGCTGCCGGCAAAAATTACGGTTGCGAAATTATGGTTGACTTGCTTGGTGTTTCAGACATTGTCCAAAGAGCGAAAGAAATAGAAAAACTGGGCGCCGACTACATTGGTGTTCATATTCCGATTGACGAGCAGATGAAAGGAAAAATTTCTTTTGCTCTTGTGAAATCTGTCTCTGCGGCGG
>PEVQ01000209.1:0-3863 GCA_002780205.1 Elusimicrobia bacterium CG06_land_8_20_14_3_00_38_11 | reverse complement strand
AAATTCCGGTTGCGATTGCCGGCGGGGTGACCTCCGAAAATGCCGCTAACGCTGTAAAAGCCGGTGCAAAAATTATCATCGTCGGCGGCGCCATCACAAAATCAAAAAATGCAAAATCAGAAACACGAAAAATAAAAAAAGCAATCAATCAAAAAATAAAAATCAAGACGGAGTTTTTCAGCAGGGTGTCGGAAAAAAATATAAGAAAAATTCTTGAGAAAGTTTCAACGGCGAACATTTCCGATGCACTTCACAGAGGAATTCCGTTAAGGGATATTTTCCCGATAACGCCGAATGTAAAAATGGTTGGACCTGCTATAACTGTAAGGACTTATCCGGGCGATTGGGCAAAGCCGGTTGAAGCGATTGATGCCGCAAAAGAGGGAGATGTAATTGTTATTGATGCCGGAGGTGTCCCGCCTGCTGTATGGGGCGAACTTGCAACAAATTCCGCAATTAACAAGAAGGTTTCCGGCGTGGTGATATACGGCGGGATACGGGATACAGCGGATATTAAAAAATTAAAATTTCCCGCATTCACTGCGCTCGTAACCCCGCAGGCCGGCGAGCCGAAAGGTTTCGGCGAAATAAATGTTCCCATTGTAATTTCCGGTATAAAAATCCAGCCCGGCGACTGGCTTGTCGGCGATGACGACGGTGTGATTGTTATTCCGAAAGATGTTGCCGTGGAGTTCACCAACCGCGCAATGAATGTTTTGGAAACGGAAAACCGCCTCCGAAAAGAAATAAAAGACGGCTACTCATTATCAAAAGTCGCGGAACTCTTAAAATGGGAAAAGAAATAACTTACACAAATGTATCACTTTTCAGACGATAAAACTTGTCCCAACCCCTTACCTCAAAAATTGTTTTTTTTTCACGATTTTTCGTTTGACAAGTTTTTTTAATTTTGTATAATTGTATCGGAAATGAAAAATATATTTTCTTTTAATGTCGTTGCTCGCCGAAGCTGCAGAAATAGATTCTTAAAGGAGATTGAAACAATGCAAGAACAAACAATTAAGACAAAATTAGAAAAACTGCCGGAAGAGTTAAGAAAACAGGTTTTTGACTATGTAGATTTTTTACTGCTGAAGTTTCGCGAAAGAACAAAAAAGACAAAATTTAAGTTTGATTGGGCAGGCGGATTGTCAGCACTTAAGAAATATAGTTCCGTGGAACTTCAACATAAAGCAACGGGGTGGAGATAATGTATCCTGTTGACACAAATATTTTTCTTGGCGCATAGGAAAGTATAAAAGCAACCACAGATACACACAGATTTACACAGATTCACACAGATGAACACTGAAACAGAATTAAAAAATAAAAAAGAAATGTCATTCCCGTGTAAACGGGAATCTATTAGATTCCCACTTTCGTGGGAATGACACTTTGTGTCATCTGTGCCCAATCTGTGTCCATCTGTGGCAAATGCCTTTGACTTTGTGGTTACGACGTTTTCTTGAGATACTTTTAGGTCAAGAAAAACAAGAAATTTGTAAGAAATTTTTGAATGATAACATCGGGAATATTCATATCAGTGATTTTTCTCTACATTACAATTGGAGTGATTTTGTTCAAGAGTAATAAAGAAAACCTATTCCAAAAGTTTGTAAGAGATATATTTTTCAACACGGAAATAATTACTTTAGGAAACGGACTTTATACGAACCTTGCCGATATAAAAACAACTCTGGGCTTGGATTTTGATGATGCTTATCAATATGAAGTTTCTAAGGAACATAACCTTAAGATTGTTACAATAGATTTACATTTTGAGAAGGTTAGAAAAGAAATAAAAATTATTTTCTTACAGGAAACTACTTGAATAGCAATATGAAAAATATACTTTGCCCTGCTGTCATTCTGAGCGACCGAAGGGAGTCCCTGTTGGATGAAACGAAGAATCTCTCTGGTGTCATGCTGAACTCGTTTCAGCATCTTTTTAGACCCCGAAACGAGTTTGGGGTGACACTTCGTGTCATTTTCGTGGGGGGGGGTATTATCAACACGATTTAAATTCGGAAATCAAAAATAAAAAATTTACAAAAGCAGAATGTTTTAATAATTCTGCTTTTTTATTTTATAGGACACTTGTCCTAAAAAATGGAGATCTTTATGAAAAAAACATTCAGATTGATTGTAGTTGCCCAATTTATTGGGCTATTCTGCTTGATAAATCAAGCGACTACATATGCTGGCGGTCCCGGCACAACTACCGCATCATTCCTCAAAATTGGAATCGGTGCAAAAAATATCGCTATGGGCGAAACAGGTGCGACAACCGACGATGTCAACTCAATTTACTGGAATCCGTCGGGACTGAATTATGTTTCTTCAAAAGAAATCTCTCTGATGCATGCTATCTGGTTTGAGGATATAAGTTACGAGTATCTTGCATACTGTCAGCCGACCGAAATCGGCACATTCGGCGTCGGGCTGAATTATCTTTATATGACGGCAATAGAAAAGTACGACGAGAATGATAATCTTCTGACCGGGACATACAAGCCGTCCGATATGGCGGCGACGCTCTCTTACGCGAGAAAGTTGGACTTGGGACATCGGACTTTTAACCTCGGACTGAATCTGAAATACATCTCCTCAAATTTAGATGATGAAGTAGGAACGGCGTTCGCGTTTGATGTCGGCGGTATTTATGACAAATTAAAAATTAAAAAAGAAAAATTAAAAATTGGGTTGGCGGTTCAAAATATCGGAACAAAAATGAAGTTTATTGACGAAGCCGACCCGCTGCCTCTCAATATAAAACTCGGCTGCTCGTATAATCTTATGCCCTTAATCTCTCAATCTCCCAATCTCTTAATCTCTGTCCTTGACATCAACAAGCCGATTGACAACGATGTTCGTATAAATTTCGGGACTGAATACTCTCGGAAATTTGGGAAAGATATTTCACTTGCCGCACGCGTCGGATATAAAACAAACACAAAGGGCTACGAAGCGATAGACGGACTTTCTGCGGGTTTCGGATTTTCATTTAAGGACTATGCTCTTGACTATGCATTCACGCCTTACGGTGATTTGGGAGATACCCACAGGGTTTCGGTAATTGCAAAATTCGGCGGTAGTGTAGCGGTGCGATTGCCATCGCACGATGTTGAAAAAGTAGACAAACCTGCCGAAATTCCGCCCGCGCCCGTAAAAACTGTTAAGCCGTCGCTTCCTACAAAAAAGATGGAAAATTATATTGCGGGAAAAATTACGAGGGGAAAAAACAAACCCGTGTTTGAAGCAGTTGTGAAAATCACTCAAAAAAATAACGAGTTGGCCCGGGTTTATACCGATGACAACGGAAAATATCAGACCGCTCTTTTGCCGGCGGGTAAATATACCGTTAAGGTCTGGAAAGACGGCTATATTGCCGAAGAGGCGGAAGTTGAAGTAAAAGAAGACCAGCCGGTAAAAGCCGATTTCCAACTCAAAAGAGAACTGAAAAAATAGTTGTAGGGCAGGGCTTCAGCCCTGCAATAATAAGCAACCCTGAAACAATACTGAAACTGAAACAAGCAACCCTAAAGGGTTTTCTACAAGATTTTCCAATTGGTAGAAAGGGCTTCAGCCCTGCAATAATAAGCAAAGATCAATCCTGTTTTTCAGACGGTAAAAACTCCCCGCCTGCCTTACCTCAAAAACAAAAAATTTAAAAAATAAAAAAAGTACTTGACAAGTTTCTGACTTTTTGTTATAGTATAGTAAGTTGATAGACAATATGGGGAACGCTTAGGAAATGGTTATAGAGTTATAGCGTTATAGTCCCTAACGGGACTAATCCTTGCTTTTTCTGGCAAGATGTTTCTGTTCGTTGACGGTAAAATGAGCAATCGTAGATTGCATAT
>PEVQ01000243.1:3906-17713 GCA_002780205.1 Elusimicrobia bacterium CG06_land_8_20_14_3_00_38_11 | reverse complement strand
TTTTCTGTGCCATTCTGTGGCTACCATTTTTTACTTTACAGAACCTTTAGCGGGATTATTTTGTGATTTTTCCCCGATATTGCAAATTATGTCTTATAACAAACCACAATATAAGAACAATAACTTCCAATAAAATCAAAGGCACAGCCGCTTTACTCTGTAATTTGTTTTGATAAATGTAAAGTAACGGCGGCAAAATTAAAATGAAAAGTAATAAATTTGTTTCATTTTTAAGCACTTTGGTCCAGTTAAAAGGTCTTTCCGGTTTTCTGAAGTTTTTTATTCTCGGAAAAAACGCAGGAACGGATTTTTTATAATCATCATACACCGCACCGAACTTATTTGACAGATATGATTCCTCGGCTTTTATTATGAAAAAATACTCAACAGCGAAGAAACCGACGATAACTGCGAAAAAATATATTTCCCACCAGATTATCGTTAATCCGAGCCACATTAAAAAATTCGCGAGATAAAGCGGATTTCTGCAAACCTGATACAATCCGTCGGTTACTACCTCTTTTACATCAATGTTAGTCCCGCGCCCGCTTGTCCCCGGTCTCTTGTATCCGATAACAAGAACCCTTATAAAAAAACCGAATAATGCGAGAATAAACCCGAAAATATCAAAAAAAATATCCGCAATTTTTGAGTCAAACGATATTTGCGGGCGTGTAAAAATTATCAGCAGCAGCAAAATCGGAACAAAAAAATAACTTCTGTATTTGAATAAGATATTGCCTATGATAACTGTCCAGTTTTGTTTTTCCATCTTAAAATTCATTATATTATTTCATTATAGAAAAATCAAATTCATAACACAACACTTTTTTTTCTAAATGCGTGGCATTGTATATTTACCGCAACAGGAAACGAAGTAATGTGCGTTGGAGCGGTTTCAATCAAAACGGCAAGGGCTGTCGTTCTGCCGCCGAGTGCCATCGGGCCCAAACCCGTCTTATTTATATCGGCGAGAATTTCTTCTTCTAATTTTTGATAAATTTTTTTAGGATTTTTAGAATCTAATTCCCTTAAAAACGATTTTTTGGCAAGAAGTCCGACGGTTTCAAAAGTTCCTCCAAGCCCTACGCCGACGACAAACGGAGGACAGGCATTGGCACCGGCAGAAATTACCGTCTCAACTATAAAATTTTTTATATCCTTAACCGCCGCAGACGGAGCGAACATTTTCAACGCCGACATATTTTCCGCTCCGCCACCTTTGACGATAACGGAAATTTTTAATTTGTTCCCCGGAACAATATCCGCGTGTATGCTCGCGGGCGTATTGTCGCCGGTGTTTTTTCTTTCAAGCGGGTCGGCGACAATTGAATTTCTTAAATATCCTTTTTTATACGCCCGCCTTACACCCTCGTTAACCGCATCGGTTAAATTGCCGCCGACGATTTGAATATCCTGACCGATCTCTAAAAAAACAACCGCCGTGCCGGTATCCTGACAGAGCGGAATTTTTTCCCTGCGGGCAATATGTGAATTTTTGAGGATTTGCTCAAAAATCATTTTTGCCCGACGATTTTTTTCCTTGTTGCACGCAATTTTTATTTTTCTCAAAACATCATGAGAAATTGAAAAATTCACATCAAGTAAAAGAGTTTCCACGATTTCAGAAATTTTGAGAACGGATATTCTACGCATTCAGATATTCCTCATTAAATATATTTCCCCTGTTAAGAATGCCTTTCGGGTCAAGCACTTTTTTTACTTCTGCCATCTCTTTTAATCCTTTTTTTCCGTACATAATCTCCAAATACTGATGTTTGATTTTTCCGATTCCGTGTTCTGCAGAAACGGTGCCGCCTAATAAAACGGCTTTTTTGGCAAAATCCAAATGAAGTTCTTTGGCTTTAAAAAACTCTTTATTATTCCTCGGAAGAATGTTCATGTGGAGATGATGCTCGCCGATATGACCGAATAAAGTGTATTGCAACTTGAGCGGTTCAAGTTTTGATTTATAATATGAAACCATTTCTAAAAAATTTTCGGCCGGAACTGCAATGTCCGCGGAAATTTTGTGAATTGCCGGATATTTTTGTTTTGTTCTGGCAAGTGTCTCGTTTATGGTCTCGGGAATAGAATGCCTGATTTGTCTTATTTTTTCAATGTCTTTTTTTTCAAAACCGCCCCAGGTATTATCCATTGATGAGTTGTTTTTTTTAAGAAGTTTCCCTATCGCCGACATAGTATTTTCCA
Organism: Elusimicrobia bacterium CG06_land_8_20_14_3_00_38_11; assembly: GCA_002780205.1. Taxonomy (GTDB): domain Bacteria; phylum Elusimicrobiota; class UBA8919; order UBA8919; family UBA8919; genus UBA8919. The sequence goes on along the minus strand of PEVQ01000243.1, from coordinate 15,502 downwards.
GATTATCGTCGGTATATTCAATTTCAAAAAAAATTGCGGAATTTTGAGCCGAAGGTAAATCAGCCATTTTAGGTCTTAAAAGTTCAAACGCACCTTTGTCAAAATATTCAAAGACAACCGCCGATTTAAGAATCGTTTTGCATTCAAAAAAGAAATTCATTGCATTTTGTTCTTGCGGGAAAAAAGCAAGCAATACTATGATATTTTCCGGTTTTTTTGCTAATGCAAGTTCTACTTCGGTTACCACTCCGAGCGTTCCCTCGCTGCCGACAAACAAATCTATTAAGTCCATATTTTTTTTCGCATAATAACCCGCCGCATTCTTAACGGAAGGCATTTTGTAATTAGGAATTTTTATTTTTTTGATGCTCCCATCCGATAATTTTATTTCCAAATCATAACCGTCCGCAAAAATCTTTCCTCTTTCAATAGATAAGACATTGCCGTCGGACAGAACAACCCGCAAAGACCGAACCCAGTTTCTGGTCGGACCGTATTTGAAACTTCTTTCCCCGGAAGCGTTTGTAGATACAGTTCCGCCGATTTTTGCGGTTGATTCGGTAACATCAACAGGATAAAAATATTTTAACGGAGTGGAACCGGAAAAATTTTCATTTTCCAAAAATTTATAAAATTCGTCAAGCGATACCCCGCTTTCAAGACGAACGCGATATTCATCGCCGTTTTTATTCACCCCGAATATTTTATTAAATTTTTCAAGCGACATCAAAGCGCCGGCAACAGGCACCGCACCTCCGACGACACCCGTTTTACCGTTGGAAATTGTAACGGGTATGTTTTTATCGCGGCAGAATTTCAGGAATTCGCAGACATCGTTTTCATTTTCAGGGAAAGCCAGATATTCCACATCCCCGAAAGAAAGTTTTGATTCGTCCTGCAAATATGTTAAAAATCCCGAAATAATGTTTGTTTTACCTTCAATAATTCTCATAAAGTTTTTATCAAAAAATTAGGATTATCTACCACTGCGATCGTTTTATCGCCGAGATATTTTTCAAGCCACGATTTTAGCCGTTTTTCAACCGGTTCGGATTTATCACCCCAAAAAACGAAAGGCAAAAATTCGTAATCTTCTTCGGGGAGACCGTCCTGAATTATATGTAAATTTCCCGAGCCGACGAAATGCAATATCTGAAAAAGGTCAACCGGCTTTTGCTTGCCTATTCTAAAATCTTTTTTCACGGCATCTATTACGCGAACCAGCGCTTTTTTTACCCCTTCGTTTTTATCCGGGCAACCGTTCAGTTTGCACATCCCTACTTTCATAAGATTTTTAAATTCCTCGTTGCCCCAACCCTCATAACACGGTGCGACATTAAGAACGATTCCGCTTTTTTTAACGGCATGATATGCACAGTGGGTTGCCTTGCCCATCTGGTAAAGATTTACCCCCCAGTGGCTTGCGCCGGAAATAACAATATCCGCACGCTCTTTTATATTTACCGTCCAGACATTTTTTAGGATTTCCGCGGATTTTCGATGACTTTCAAATGTCTCGCCACCGGAAAGATGAACCAAATCACCGTCGGGAGCAATAATTGAAGTTATCATATAAACCTCTCTTTTATTTTTTTTCAGCGTTTCAATAACTGCCTTTACGATTTTTTTCTTCGTCTCAAAAACCGGGTTGCCGTCTATACTTCCCAAATCAACATTGTGTGCAAATCCGCACTCGCCGAACATTTTTAAGTGCTCGTAAGTTATAGTTTTCATATCGCAAATTCCGGGACATAATGCCTTGGGCCCCCCTGCGATACCGGCGAAATAATGGTTCTCCACATCCGTCAGCGGAATTATAATATCGGAATTAAAAACTGTTTCGTTGATTTTTACCGTTAAGCCGTCAATTTTGCCCGCTTCAACATTATTTTCCCTGCATTTGTGAATTACACAGTTCACCCTGCCGAACATTTGTTCGCCTAAAATATTTTTGACTTCGTCGTCGGTGGAAGGACGATGTGTGCCGGTCGCGATGACTACTTTTATTTTAGTAAGCGGTAAGCGGTAAGTGGTAATTAGTAAGTCAATCAAAACTGGAAGAAGAAGCCGCGTGTGGATGTTCGGCCTGTCGTGGTCGTCAACTATTATTGACAAATCTCCGCCGCGATAATTTTCTTTTACAAGCACGCTTAAAGGTTTCTGGATGCCGACCGGTTTTTCAAGCGCATCAGAAAGTTTTTGCCCGACATTTTTGATAACGGGAAGTTTTTTGGGAATAACTAACGGCAGAAATTGTTCGTTATCAATCGCTTTTTGCGGAATGAAATCTGACAGAATCCTTTCGCCGTAATGAAGCGCAACATCTTTTGATTTAAGCATTTTTATAATTTCTTGATTCTTTCCCAGAACTTTGCCGATACTTCGCGGGATTTCTGGCAGATTTGTTCTTCATTTATACCTTCAAGTTTTTTGTCTTTCATAAGAGTTTTACCGTTGCAGATGGTCGTGTCCACCGTCGCATCCACCATTCCGAAAATCAGGTGTCCCAAAAAATTGTCTTTCGACAGCGGAGTCGGCGGAGTATAGTCAAGAACTATCAAATCGGCAGGAGCACCGACTTCAATTTTTCCCACAGGCGCGCCTGTTTTTTTTCCGAAAATTTTTTCTGCGATTTTTGAGTTATTCTGCAAAAGCATTTCCGGTGCTTCACAGAAAGCGACTCGCGGGTCTTTTTTATTATGGCGGTGAATCAAATAAGCGCACCTCATTTGCGAAAGCATATCCGACGACATCCCGTCCGTGCCGAGCCCGACGGTAATGCCTTTTTTCATCATAGTAAGAACGTCCGCACAACCGACGGCATTATTCATATTGCTCTCGGGATTGTGCACCGCATTTGTCTTTGTATCTTTCATTATATTCATTTCTTTTTCGTCTATGTGAATACAGTGAATGAGCATAGTTTTTTCACCGAGGGCGCCGAACTTTTTCAGCCGCTCAACGATACGCATTTTGTATTTTTTGACGGAGTCGTTTTCGTCTGCCAAATCCTCGGCGCAATGAATATGCATTCCTACATTATATTTTTTAGCAATTGCAACCGATTTTTCAAGCGTGTCGTTGTTGACGGTAAAAGCGGCATGAATCCCGACCATACCTGTAACGAGGGATGAGGGACGAGAGACGAGGGACGAGAGAAAGCGGTCATTTTCTTCAAGCCCTTCTTTCCCTTTTTTATACCTGTCCGACGACCCGAGACACAGACATGCGCGGATGCCGATTTTTTCAACTGCTTTTTGAATCTCATCAAGCGAACCGACCTGAAATTCCTGCGATTCGTGGTGGTCAATAATTGTCGTTGTGCCGTTCTTAACGCATTCAATCAAAGGAATTAACGAGGAATAATAAATATCTTCCGCCGTCAAAACCCTATCAAGTTTCCACCATAATTTTTCAAGGATTTCCACAAAATTTTTTGCAGGGGTCCCCGGAATATACATCCCGCGGGCAAAAGTGGAGTATAAATGGTGATGGGCGTTGATAAATCCGGGAAGAATTATTTTTTTCTTGGCGTCAATAATTTTCAGTTGAATTTTATCTCCCGACATCTTGAAAACTTTTGCCCGGACATCGTCTGTCTTACCTACATCTTTTATGAGCCCGTCCTCAAACAAAACGCCACCATTTTCAATTACTTCCGACGGCGTAATCACCGTGCCATTGCACAACAAAGTTAGCATACCTGCCTCCATAGTGAAAAATTATACATGTCATTTTTTTCTAATCTTTTATCATTACAAGAAGCATTTTAAATTTATTTTCTGCTTTAAGCGAATGCGGTTTGTTCGCCGGCATAATCACCATTTCGCCTTTTTTCGCCGATAGGGGTTTGCCGGAGATTGTAATTTTCACTTTACCGTCAAGAATATAAACCATCGCACCAAATGGAGCGGTATGTTCGCTTAAGCCCTGCCCTTTATCAAATGCGAAAAGCGTTACAGTCCCTGTCTTTTTATTGATGAGAGTGCGGCTTACGACGGAGTTTTTTTGGTAATTTATAAGATTTGCAAGTTTGAGCGATTTCGCTAAAAGGACTTCTTTTTTTTCTTTTGCTTTTTCATTTTCATTTTCTCTTTCTTTTCTCATCTATTCTCCCCGATACTTATAAGGTTTATGTGAAGCGTCCCTATTTTCCCCTAATATTGCCCATATAAAACATTGGCATAAACATAGCGATAACTATTACAAGGATTATCAATCCAAATATAACAATTAGCGAACTCGTCAATACCTTTACGATTCTGATATTTTTCCCGATAACTATATAAAAATAAATTGCACTTATGGGCAATAAAATCACAAGCCACATTTTAGATAAATACAATATGCCTTTTGTTATTTGCGGTAAATCAACTCCTAAACTATCAAATATTTCGTTAAACGACGGAACGACAACAATGAAAATAAAAGAGCAAACTATTATTGCCACGAGTAAAACCAATTTAGACATATTATTTTTAATAAATTTTATCATTTGATTTCCTTTATGCGAGAATATGAGAGAAAATTGAGACGCTTTATTTTTTCTATTTGTCTATGCTTTCAATGGTTTTTAAAAGGCTTCTGTCCATGGCTTGAGAAATCAGGCGAAATCCAAAAGAAAGATTGCTTCGTCGCCTTCGGCTTCTCGCAATGACATACAAGCAGAGTTCACTCTGCGACTACATTTCACACCGCTACATTGTGGGATAACAATCCCACCGCTACTTATTTAATCTTCTTTCAGGGCGGATTTTTCTTCGGGAGTTCTATCGCGCATTGACAAGGCGCCCGAGAAACATTTCTGGACACAGATGCTGCATCCGATACATTTTTCCGCATCTGTCACGGGATGTTTGTCTTTATCAAGCGAAATCGCCTGATACGGACATCTTGAGCAGTTGCCGCATATAAGACATACGTCCGTATCGCAGGACGAGATTTTTTTTACCGGCGTCAAATCCATAAAACCGGTAATCGGTTTCGGAAGCGCAATTCCTATTAGTTCCTTCATAGATTTTATTCCCCGCTCTTTCATCAGATAACTGGTGCCGTTGACAAGTTCGTCAAAAACTCCGTAACCGTGTTTGGTTACAATCGTGCAGAATTGGACCGTTTTTACACCGAGCGCCAAAAAATTCATCGCCGCTTTATAATCCATGGGACCGCCGTTGCCGGAAACTGCAACACCCAAAGAAGATACGCTTGCAAGCGTAAGATAACTTATCGGAGTTACTCCGTCGCCGCTCATCCCGACGACAATGCCTTCTTCCCATCTATTCGCTTCACTCACCGACACTGAAGTGTCGGCTACATTGTGGTGTGAATTTGCTCCATTGACGAGGGATTGAAATCCCTCATTTTGCAAATTCATTTTTCTCGGTCTGAAATAGAGCGTCGGGAAAGTATTCGCCAGAGTTATCCCCGCTTTTTTATTCGGATACTTTGCAAAAACTTTTTTGATGGCATTTACAATCGGGACTATGGATGTAACCGCCGCAGTGAGTTTGAAAAGTTTTGGGATTTCAGGATTGCTTACATCCATCACCCAATCAATTATTTTTGCGGTCAATGCGGCGTTCTGTGAAACAATATCGCCCTCGGTTCCGTCGCCGCCCTGCGGACATGAAAGCGAGTATTCTATTCCCATTACGCCGGCCGCCTCAAGTTTTTTTGTATTTGACTGCCAGCCCCTTTTATCATTCTCATCGTTGCCGGTAACTGGACCACCTGTAGATGCCATTGTGAGACGAGCGGGATATTCTTTAATTAATTTTTGAACTTCCCTGCATACCCTGTCAAGATGATGACCCGAAACATTGTCGCAGTTCCCGTAAGTCAAATCATTGAAAGCATGCATATATTCTCCAGGAATATGAATCGGAACATTGTCAAACGAGGTCTTCATTACGCCGCCCGACCAGCCCGCTTCGTACGCTTTTTTCATCTGATCGTAACCATCGGAAGGAGGCGCGGCGGAAAGCAAAAACGGAGTTGAAATTTTTCTGCCGAAAAAGTCGGTTTCAAGCGAGACGGGGATATGGGTGTATCCTTTGAGTGTAATATCGCTTTTTATTTTTTTGTCAAAAACAGGTTTTTTTAGCCCGTTGATAAATGCGTCAATTTCCGCTGCCGCATTTTTTCCCGCAGCGGTCGCTTCCACAACGGTAGTCGGACCCTGGACGGAATCGCCGGCATAAAATATGGACGGTTGAACCGATTTTTCCTTCTTAGAACGTGCACCGATTGCAATTATTACTGTTGATATGTCGTTTCTGACCTGCTTTGTTCCGGGCAGTTCTTTTAAATCCTTGAGATTAAATTTTACGCCTTCGGGAAGCGAAACTTTTACCGTCTCAAGGCCTGAAATCAACTTGCCTTTTTTAAGAATTGCCGTAACCCGTGTCCTTCCTGTTATTTCAACATTATTTTCCAAAAGTTCAGTCATTTCTCTCAGTGTCAGCGGCATTTCTCCGACAGTTTCCAAAGCAAACATTTCTACATTTGATGCGCCGCTTACCAATTTCGCTGTCATCGCAGCGTCTGCGGCAGTCGCACCGCCTCCGATAACCGCAACCTTACTATTCGCTTTGCTCACCCCCGAATAAATTCGGGGGCTACATTTTAATTTATATTTTTTCGGATTTTTTAAATACTCAAGCCCGACGAGCGCCAGATTTTCATTCTCTATTGCCATCTTTATCGGCTCCGTAAGACCTGTTGCCGAAAGAACCGCATCATAACTATTCGCTTTGCTCACCCCAGAATGAATTCGGGGGCTACATTTTGTGAGAAGTGATTCCGGGTTTTCTATCTCTGAATTTAATTTTATGTTTATATCGCCGAGTGATGTCAGGAACTTTATATCCTCTTTAAGCATCTTTTTGTCAAGCCGGTATTCTGGGATTAAATTCGCCATTCCGCCGACAGAATTTTCTTTCTCATAAATATCAACTTTATAACCGAGCGAACCGAGCACTGACGCAGCGCCCAAACCGGCGGGTCCAGAACCGATTATCGCAACTTTTTTCCCGTTTGATTTCGGCTTGGAAAATTCGGCGATGCCGCCCAACTCTCTGGCTTTTTTTATAATTGTCGCCTGAACGGCAGGAATATTTACCGCAGAATCAAATTTTTTATGAACGCAGGCGGCGACGCAAAACCTGTCGGGACAAACCATGCCGCAAATGCCGCCGAGCGGATTTTTTTTCATTATTTGGGCGGCGGACCTTTTTATATCCGAATCGCTAAAAACACCGGCAGCCATAATAAAATCAGCCGCCGAACAGTCGCATGGACACTTCGCTTTGCAGGGTTTTTCCTCGCAGAACTCACATTTCGCAAGTTCACTTTTCAACTGCGCATCCGTCAAAAAAAGCCCGTCATAAACAGATTTTTCAGCCATCTTTTTCTCCTTTTTCGCTTCGCTCATCCCGACCTGAAGGTCGGGACTACATTGTGGTTTGATGCTTCGGGTTTAGACGGCCGGGTTAAAACCCGCCCAAACCCTCGCATCTTTTATCTTTTTAAAAATTTTCCGTAACCGCTGCCCGATGTAAATTTGCCGTTATCATAAATTATTTTCCCGCGAAGCAGCGTCATAACCGTTTTGCCGGTAATTTTCATATTCTGATAAGGACTCCAGCCGCAATCAGTATTAAGTTTTCTGTAATCAATCCTCCACTTTACCTTCGGGTCAAAAATTGTTAAATCAGCATCGCTTCCGATTTTTATGCAGCCCTTTTTAGGATACAACCCGAAAATTTTTGCGGGATTTTGAGATGTCACCCGGGCAAGTTTTTCAAGCGTTATTCTTTTTTTCACTACGCCTTCCGAAAATAAAATCGGAAACGATGTTTCAACCCCCGGCATACCGAACCTTAAATTTCTGAAATCATTTTTTGCTTTTTGCTTATCTTTTTTTGAAAATGCGCAGTGGTCGGTTGCAACCGTTTTTACAATTCCGCTTTTAATCCCTTCCCACAACGCTTTATTATCCGACGGCAATTTCACCGGCGGACAGGTTGCAAAAAGATAACCGTCTTTTTTTTCAAAAACATTTTTATTCAGAACAAGATACTGCGGACAGGTTTCAACGATAACATTGACGCCCCTTTTCCGTGCTTCTGCGGCAATTTGAACCGTGCCTTGGGCAGATGTGTGAACGATATAAAGATTCCCGCCGGATTTCTCGGCAAGAAATACCGCGCGGTTTACCGCTTCTTCTTCCGCAATGTTAGGGCGTGTGTAATAAAAATTTGAGACGGCAGTTTTTTGACGAACAACAAAACTTCTGGTAAATCCGTCTATAAGAGGACTGCTTTCAGCATGAACTTCTACGAGCGCCGAAAATCTTTTTGAAAACTCCAAAATTTTCAGCAACTCGTAATCGCCGACGCCCCAGCCCTCTGTTTTCGGCATAAAAACCTTAAATGATTTAATGCCGGAACCTGCGGCAAGTTTTATAAAATCACTTTGACTCTGATTGTTCCAGTTGACGATTTGCGAATGGAAAGAATAATCAACATAAGATTTTTTGGCTTCAATCTTGCGGCGGGTCACCGATTCAAACATCGTCTCATTTGTCCGGGGAATTGCATAATCAATAACCGTCGTAACTCCTCCGGAAGCAGCCGATTTTGTACCGCTTGAAAAATCATCCGAAGTTTTTGAACTATATGCTTTAAGACCGAAATGGGTATGGGCGTCTATAACGCCGGGAAAAATATATTTATTTTTTGCATCTATAATTTTGCAATTTTCCCGGGATTGAATTTTCCCGATTTTTGCAATTTTTTCGCCGGATATAAAAATATCAGCATTAAATATTTTGTCAGCGGTTATAACTGTTCCGTTTTTTACAAGAAGGTTCATTTTTTTATAGGGCGATTTTTGTCATCAAGAAAAACAATTTTCGGTTTATATTTTTTTGCTCTTTCTTCCTCAATAAACTCATTTGAAATAATTATCAGTTCGTCGCCGACTTCACCCAGACGGGCAGCACCGCCGTTTAATTCAATGCATCCTGAGTTTTTTTTACCGACAAGCACATATGTCTCAAATCTGGCGCCGGTGGTTTTATTTACGACCAGCACGATTTCATAAGGATAGATATCGGCGAGTTCCATAAGATTTCTGTCAATTTTTATGGAACCGAGATAATTCAGATTTTTACCGGTAACTTTTGCCAACTGTAATTTTGACTTTGCCATCTTTCTAAACATTTTAGCACCTCACTCCAGCATATAATCTTCAAACGGAATTTTTTTCTTTCTTAAATCCTCTTTCCATTTTTCAAGCACAACGGGCATTTTTTCTCTGGACATTTTCACCCATTTTGAATTGGGCGGAGAAAACTGTTCAACCGCCGTCTGATACCAAACATATGCCATCTTCCAATCGTTGTTTGCCGCCGCTTTTTCCGCTTCTTGATAAGAATGTTTTGCACGAAACCATACATCAAGATAAATCATAATGTACATCGCTATGACGGTTAAAATTACGGCAACGGCAGTGCGAACCCACTTTTTATTATACATCGTATCCCCCTAAAATTTTTTTTACACTTAACGCAAAAACAGACGGGTTTATTGGCTTTGAAAAAAAATCTTTTACATTCGGCTGCGACTTTACAAAATCATATGTCGTTCCGTCTCTGAATTTCCCTGTGACAATTATTACCGGAATAGTTTCTGTGTTTTCATTTTGCTGAAGTGATTTCAATACTTCAAACCCGCCCTGTTTCGGAAGCATAAGATCAAGTATAATGATATCCGGCTTCGCTTCCGGAATTTTTTTAATTGCGTCATTACCGTCTAATGCGGTAAAAACCTCAAGATTTTCTTTTTCAAGAATATGTCTAAAAAGTTCAAGTATGTTAGGGTCATCGTCAACAATAAATGCTTTTTTGTTCATAATTTGTAATAATCTCTGATTACAGCGATAAAAGATACGATGTCAGCGATAAGCCCTCGTCGGAAATATCGTTGTAATCGGCAGTTAATATCGCTGTTATCAAAACCACTTTTAGCGAAACGTCAACGGTTTTATTTTATCAATTTTTTTACTATTTGTCAATTCCGCTTATAAAAATTTTAACGGACGGGCTTCTTCCCGTATTTTCCCAGATATCGGTTGCACAAACCCGAATAAAAAGTGCAGAGGCGGCGCGCTTTTTATTTCCATATCCGATATCTAAAGATAATTTTTTAGGATTTAATGAAAATATGTACGGCGAAGTATAAGAAATCAAGCCGTGTTTTTTCCAAATTTTATTGTCTTGGGAAATTTCAAGCCAGACCTTTTGGATTTCGTTGCCAAGTACGGAAGCATAAATTACTTTTTTTTCAGCAAGGTTTTCGCCCTCTGTTATGCCCATTAAACCGACCGTTATATTCTGGGATAATTCCGGAACAAATTTTATTGCTATAGCCGGTTCAAAAACGGTGAGCGGCGATTTAAGCGTTGTCGTACTAAAATGTTGCGGCGGGCCGCCTTTTATTTCGTCATTGATAAAACTGTTGGCATCCTTACCGCCCCATGCTGCAGCGATTATCGGACTGTTTGAAGAATCGGTTAAAAATGCGGACGTTGACCAAAGAGCAATATAATTTTCACCGCCGAAATTTATTTCGTCCGACCGGACTTCAGTCCAAAACCATCGGGATTCACCGACCTGTTCAACCGCAAGTTCATTGTCGCCTTCAAAGGAAATATTATCAGTAGTTGTCAAAAATTTCCAGTTTGATTTTTTCCACGACGGCGTTGATGACACCGCAATGAAAATATCGCCCGGAATTGCTTCTTTGTCAAGCGTGGCTTTTCCGTTATTATAAACTTGTTTTGATTTCATCCGCCCGAGTTTTGCCCCGATAAAAACTTTTTTATACTCTGACAAATTTCCCGGTATGAATATTTTTTCTATCCAGACCCTGTTGTAACCGACATACCAGAAACCGTCCCATCCGCCGCCGTTGGCAAAAAGCCGGTAATCGTTGGGATTGCCGGCTTCGCATAAATATAAGGGATAAGAGATGGTTGTCTGTGAATAGAGACAGTAAGTAGTAAGTAGTAAGTAGTAAGTAGCAAGTAGCAAAATTTTAAACCACTTCCGACTAATTCGTGTTAAGCCATTTTTTAATTGTTTCTGCATTTGAACCCCCCGGGTTTAATTGAATGTATTTTTGGAAATATTCTTTTGCCTCTTTGTTATTTTGCAATTGCGAATAAATCACACCTATGTTGTAATAAATATCGGCGGCAGCCGGTGTGTACTCAATCGCTTTTTTATATTCCGTGATTGCACCGTCAATTTTACCCTCAACAAAATTTTTATAGCCCTTTCTCTGATAAATTTTTGATAGTTGAGAAAGTGAATCGGGATCAGTTTTATCGTATTGATGCGCTTTCTTGAAATACTCAATCGCGTCGTCTTCCTTTTTTTCTTCCAGATACAAAAGCCCCATATTATAATACGCCGGCGAATATGTCGAATCAAGTGAAGTTGCATGAGAAAGTGCCAGAAAAGCGCCGTTAAAATCCTTTTGCTGTCTTAAAATATCGCCGACATTATTGTAAAGCCATATAAGTTCGGGCC